>CAIMWH010000339.1 GCA_903845065.1 uncultured Rhodospirillales bacterium
CACTCGGATAGCGCTGCTTGCTCCGGTCATAACGGCCTCGGTTCTCGGTCGTCCACATCGGCAGGCTCCTGCGAATCGGCTCCACAGGCAGAGAATCACAAGTGATTCCAGTGATTCAAGCTGTTTCCGGATGGACACTGAGGTTATTCGCTGAATGTTTGAAAAATGTCAATGAATCTCCTGCCTATCCACCTTAGCCAACCCGCCGTGCCAACTCCGCCCGGCACGCCGCGGCATCAGCCCGGCAACCGCCCTCCAGCCACCACGCCCGCAAATCGCGCAGCAACGCCCCCATCGCCGCCCCGGCCGCCACCCCGGCCGCCGCAAGGTCCCGCCCGCGCAGCGGAAACACCGGCACCTTCATCGCATTGAGCCGTGCGATCAGCGCCGCATCCCCGCTGTGGAGCCACACCCGCCCGATCACGATTGCACGCGTGGTATCGGCCAGCGCGCGGCGCAGCGCGTCGTCATCCGCCCCCGGCGCCACCGCGGCCCCCGCGAGCAGCCCGACCAGTTCATCCCGCTCCCCGCCCGACAGCCGCAGCCGCTCCGCCAACGCCGGCGCGTCCCCGCGCAGCAGCGCCGCCAGCCGCAGCACCGGGTCCGCCGGCGCGCATCGTGCCACCAACGCTGTGCACCGCGCCACATTGACGCCTTCCGGCAACACCGCGGTCAACACGCCGAGGCGCTCCATCAGCGCCAGCGTAGCGCCAGGGTCGGGTGCGGCGAGAATGCGTTTGAGTTCGCTCCACACCCGCTCGGCCGACAATTGCGCCAGCCCCGGCACCGCATCGGCGATCGCCGCCACCGCCGCCGCATCGGGCGCGCCCTGGCCGTAGCGGGCGTGGAAGCGAAAGAACCGCAGGATGCGCAGATAGTCCTCGGCGATCCGCGTCGCCGCATCGCCCACGAAGCGCACCAGCCCGGCGCGCAGGTCGGCAATGCCGCCGAAATAGTCGAACACTTCGCCTGCACGGGTCATCGTCATGGCGTTGATGGTGAAATCCCGCCGCGCCGCATCGGCCCGCCAATCGGCGGTGTATTCCACGATGGCATGCCGTCCGTCGGTCACCACGTCCCGCCGCAGGGTGGTCACCTCGAAGCCGCGGTGCGCCGCCACGGCGGTCACCGTGCCATGCGCCAGCCCGGTCGGCACCGCCTTCAGCCCGGCGGCGCGCAGCCGCTCCATCACCCGGTCCGGCGGATCGGGGGTCGCGAGGTCGATATCGCTCACCGCCCGCCCGGCCAGCGCGTCGCGCACCGCGCCCCCGGCGATGCGGGCGCCCGGCAGCGCCTCAAGCACCGCGACCAGCGCATGGTCGGTCAGAAACGGCGCAGAAATCCGGCAGACCGGCTGATCGCATCCCCCTTTGCCGCTCATGGGTGGGGCTTCGCGACGGCATGGCCGGGCACCACCTGGCCATGCTCGATATGCGCCGGCTCATAGCCCGCATCGGGCGGAATGGCATTGACCAGCCCAAACCACACGGTTCCCGCCGCCATCGCCAGCGTCAGCACCACCGTGCTCCACACCGCCCAGCGCGGCGTCTTGGCGCCGGCGATCAGCCAAGTGACGTAGAGCGCGAACGGGACAAGGAACAGGCCGATTTCGGTAAAGCGCAGCATCAGCCGCGCAGCCGTTCGGCCAGGTGCACCAGGATGGCCGCCGTGGCGCCCCACACGTAGTGATCGGGATGCGGCCACACCCAGAATTCCCGCCACCGCCCGCGATAATACGCCCGCCGCTGCTGCGGCGCGTCCGGATCGAGCAGCACCGACATCGGCAGCGCGAACACATCGGCCACCTCGTCGGGCGAGGGGGTCAGTCTGAGATCATCGAGTTCCAGCCCCTCCGGCAGCAGGCCGAGCACCGGGATGATGCGATACCCCGTCCCGGTGGCGTAATCGCCCAGCCGGCCCGCGAGTTCCACCAGTTGCGGATCAAGCCCGACCTCCTCCTGCGCCTCGCGCAAGGCGGCGGCCTCGGGCGACGGGTCCTCGGGATCGATCCGCCCGCCCGGAAAACTCACCTGCCCGGCATGCTTGTTGAGATGCGCCGTGCGCTTGGTCAGCAATATCCCGGGGTTCGGTCCGCGCAGGAACGACACCAGCACCGCCGCCGGCACCAGCGGCTGGTCGGACAGCGTCCAGCCATCGTCGGACGCCAGCGGCGCCCCCATCGATGGCGGATTCTCCACAATCACAGTCCCCCGTACCGGCGGGCGGGCAGGCGGCGGCACGGCCAGGCGGGCGCGCAGTTCAGCAGCGTTCACGATGCAATGTCATCCAGATCTTCGATATCGGCGTCAGGCAAATCGCCCAGGGGAAAAAACACGCCCTTGCTCCACACGCCGAGTACTTCCCGGCCATGCGACATGCCGGGTTCGGCCAGCGCCACCAACTCGTAATACACCGCCCGGCCAACCCGCGCCTCTACCGGATGACGCCCATCGCCCGGCCGCACCGTGAGATACGGGATCGGCTCGCAGGTCACGATATCGTAAGCCATGCGCAGCGGATGCTCGGGCCCCGCGGTGACGATCTGATCCACGTTGGTGCGAAACGTCAGCACCTGGCTCGCGCCCTGGCCGGCCCAGTTGAGTTCCACCGCGATGAACGGCGCATCCTCCACCACGATGCGCCCGCGCTCGGCCGGGGTCTGCAACCAGAACACCCCCTCCTCGTCGCGCTTGATCACCGAGGCGAACAGGCAAACCAGTTCCTTGCGGTTGATCGGGCTGCCGCAGTACATCCACGAACCGTCCCGCCGGATGACGAAAGGCAGATCCCCGCACTCCACCGGCGCCCGGCGCGGCCGCGTCCCTCGTGCCCCGAGCGTGCCGTCAGCACGGCCCGCGAGCAGTCCCAGCGGGTCGATCATGCCTGATGGTGCCTCATTCACGGCATTGGTTCCTTGGACGGGCTATCGTCCCGATGGAAGATATAGGTAGCATCCCCCGTCCTGGGGAAGTGGCAGCCGCGCGCCCACGACCCATTTGTTATACGAGTCAGCCGAGGATCGCCGCGATGTCCGACACCGCCACCCATGCCGACCGCGATATCCTCGACGAGGTGGAGGCCCTCGGCGCCCGCATCGCCGGCGTCCGCCGCCAGATCGGCCGCGCCATCTATGGCCAGCAGGAGGTGGTGGACCAGACGCTGATCACCCTCCTTTCGGGCGGCCACGTCCTGCTCGTCGGCGTCCCCGGCCTCGGCAAGAGCCGCCTGGTGGAAACCCTCGGCGTGGTGATGGGCCTCGCCACCAAGCGCGTGCAGTTCACGCCGGACCTGATGCCCGCCGACATCCTGGGCAGCGAGGTGCTGGACGAGGACGAAGCCGGCCGCCGCAACTTCCGCTTCGTGCCCGGCCCGGTGTTCTGCCAACTGCTGATGGCCGACGAAATCAACCGCGCCAGCCCGCGCACCCAGTCCGCTCTCCTCCAGGCCATGCAGGAACAGCGCGTCACCGTCGGCGGCGTCGAACACCCGCTGCCCCGCCCGTTCCACGTGCTGGCCACCCAGAACCCCATCGAGCAGGAGGGCACCTACCCGCTGCCGGAAGCCCAACTCGATCGCTTCCTGCTCGAAGTCACCGTCACCTACCCCGAACTCGCCGCCGAGCGGGAAATGCTGATCGCCACCACCGGCGCCGCCGAAGCCCCGCCCGAACCCGCCCTCACTGCCGCCGAACTCATGCGCGCCCAGGCGCTGATCCGCCGGGTGCCGGTGGGCGAAAGCGTGCTGGAGGCCATCCTCACCATCGTGCGCGGCGGCCGGCCCGAAAGTTCCGACGACGAGGTGGTGAAGAAGCACGTCGCCTGGGGCCCCGGCCCGCGCGCCGCCCAGGCCCTCATGCTGGCCAGCCGCGCCCGCGCCTTGCTCGATGGCCGCCTCGCGCCCAGCGTGGAGGATGTCATCGCCCTGGCTCAACCCGTGCTGCGCCACCGCATGGCGCTGAATTTCTCCGCCCGCGCCGACGGCATCGTGCTCTCCGACATCATCACCCGCCTCGCCGGACGTCTGGGGTGAGCCACTCCGCCCGCCATGCCGAAGCCCTCGGCGCCCGGCTGCCGCCGCTGCTGGTGACCGCCGAGCGGGTGGCGGCGACGGTGGCGCAGGGCGTGCACGGCCGCCGCCGCGTCGGCCAGGGCGACAGCTTCTGGCAATACCGCCCCTTCCTTCCCGGTGACGCGGTCAACCGGATCGACTGGCGCCAGTCCGCCCGGTCGGACCGTGCCTTCGTGCGCGAGACCGAGTGGGAAGCCGCCCAGACCGTCGCCCTGTGGCGCGATGGCGGCGAGACCATGCGCTGGAAAAAAGCCGGCCCGGTGGAAAAGGCCGAGCGCGCCGAACTCCTCCTCCTCGCCCTTGCCGCCCTGCTGCTGCGGGGCGGCGAGCGCGTGCGCCTGATCGGCACCGAGGGCCGCCCGGTCAGCGGACTCGACCGCCTCGCCAGCCTGCTCGGCCAGATGAACGACCCCGGCGGCGTGCCGCCCGAGGCCCCGCTGCCGCGCCATGCCCAGGTGGTGCTGATCGGGGATTTCCTCGCCCCCCTCGAAACCATCCAGGCCGCCGTCGGCCGGCTGGCCGCCATCCCAACCCGCGGCCATCTGCTCCAGGTGCTTGATCCCGCCGAGGCGCTGCTGCCCTACGAGGGGCGCGTTCGCTTCGAGGGGGTGCGCCGCGAGGCCGCCACCCTGATTTCCCGCGTCGAAAGCGTGCGGGACGCCTACGCCGCGCGCCTCGCCGCCCAGCAGGACGGCTTGCAGGCGATCTGCCGCGCCGCCGGCTGGGGCTTCTCGGTCCATCGCACCGACCACCCGGCCGAAGCCGCGCTCCTCGGTCTCTACATGGCCCTCGCGCCGCAGGTCGGGCGTCGATGAGAAGCGGGCGATGATGTTCGCCTCGCCATGGGTGCTGTTCGCCCTCGCCGCCCTGCCGCTGCTGTGGTGGCTGCTGCGGGTGACGCCGCCTTCGCCCCGCATCGAGCGCTTCCCGGCCATTCGCCTGCTGTTCGGCCTCGTCGCGCAGGCCGAAACCCCGGCCCGCACGCCCTGGTGGCTGCTCGCCTTGCGCTGCCTCGCCGCCGGCCTGGTCATCCTCGGCCTCGCCCGCCCGGTGCTGGACGCCGGCGCCCAGTTGCCCGGCAGCGGCGCCGTGCTGCTCGTCATCGATGACGGCTGGGCCGCCGCGCGCGACTGGCCGCGCCGCATGCTCGCCGCCAACACGGCGCTTGACCGCGCCGAGCGCACCGGCCGCCCCGTCGCCCTCCTCGCCACCGCCGCCGCCGAAACCGCCACCCCGCCGCGCGCCACCGCCGCCATGCCGGCCGCCGACCTGCGGCCCCTCGTCGAGGCGCTGCGCCCCAAGCCCTGGAACCCCGATCGCGCCGCCGCCGCCACCGCCGCGGCAGCCTCCACCGCCTCCTCCGTGGTCGCCATCTCGGACGGCCTCACCGGCGGCCCCGCCTGGACGCCCTATGCCACTGCGCTGGCCGCCCTCGGCCCGGTGGAGGAACTGCGCGGCGAGGACATCCCCGCCCGCCTCCTGCTGCCGCCGAAATCCGAAGCCGATGGCTTGGTCGTGCGCGTCGCCCAGGCCCCGCAGCCGCTCGATGGCGAGGCCGCCATCCGCGCCGTATCGGCCGATGGCCGCACCCTGGCCCGCATGGTGCTGAAAATCCCCGCCGGCACCGGCGCCGCCGAGGGCCCCATGAAGTTGCCGCCCGAACTGCGCAACCGGCTCGCCCGCCTGGTGCTCGATGGCCCCGCCACCGCCGCCGGCGTGGTCCTGCTCGACGAACGCTGGCGCCGCCGCCCGGTCGGCCTCATCGCCGGGGACGCCACCACCGCCGCCACGCCCCTCACCGGCCAGTTGTTCTACCTCCGCCGCGCCCTCGAACCGTTCACCGAGCTGCGCGAGGCCGAAATCCCCGCCCTCCTCGCCCGCGAAATCTCGGTCATCGTGCTGGCCGACCGCGTGGTGCCGGACGGCCCGGAGCGCGACATGCTGGCCGACTGGGTGGCCAAGGGCGGCCTGCTCATCCGCTTCGCCGGCCCCCGGACCGCCGAACATCCCGACACGCTGCTGCCGGTGAAAATGCTCGACGGCGATCGCCAACTCGGCGGCGCGATGTCCTGGAGCCAGCCGGCCGGCCTCGCTGCCTTCCAGCCCGGCACCCCCTTCGCCGGCCTCGCGGTGCCCGAGGAAGTCCGCGTCACCCGCCAGGTGCTGGCCGCCCCCGCGCTGCGCCTCACCGAAGCCACCTGGGCCCGCCTCGCCGACGGCACGCCCCTGGTCACCCAAGCCACCCGTGGCGCCGGGCGGGTGGTGCTGTTCCACGTCACCGCCAACGCCGACTGGTCCGACCTGCCGCTGTCCGGGCTGTTCGTGGACATGCTGCGCCGCCTGGTCGATCTCGCCAACGGCGTGTCCGGCAGCGAGGATGCCAGTGCCGAACGCCTCGCCCCGGTCGAGACGCTCGACGGCTTCGGCCAACCAGGCGCCCCCCCGGGTGCCGCGATGGCGCTCACCAACGCCGAACTTACCGCCGCCATCGCCGGCCCGCGCTCACCGCCCGGCACCTATGGCCCCGAAACCGCGCGCCGCGTGCTCAACCTTGCCAACCACATGGCCGCGCCCGAGGCCGCCCCACCCATCCCCGGCGCCTCCCAGACCCCGCTCGGCGGCGTGCCGCCCGAACGCGCACTCGCCCCCTGGCTGCTCGCCGCCGCCCTCGCCTTGCTGGCGATCGACCTGCTGATATCGCTGCGCCTGCGCGGCCTGCTGCGACCCGCCGCCGCTATGCTGGCGCTGGCGCTGCTCACCAACCCGGCTGCCGCCCAATCCCTCCAGCTCTCCGCCGAAAGCAATCCGGCGCGCGCCACCCGCCTCGCCTACATGAACACCGGCGACCCGCAAGTGGATGACATTGTGCGCGCCGGCCTCACCGGCCTGTCCGACTACGTCAACCGCCGCACCGCCGCCTACCTCGCCGATCCCGCCGCCGTGACGCCCGGGCAGGACGACCTGTCGCTCTACCCGCTGATCTACTGGGCCATCACGCCGGACGCCGACTCCCTGCCGCCGGCCGCGGTGGCCGCGCTGAACCTGTTCATGGCCAATGGCGGCATCATCCTCATCGACACCCGCAACGGCGGCTCCGGCGCCGGGTTCGCCGACGGCGCCGAAGCGGCCCTGGAACGCGCCGGCCGCGGCCTCGCCATCCCGGTGCTGGCCCAGCTCACCCAGGCCCACGTACTGGCCCGTTCGTTCTATTTGCTCGGCGAATTCCCCGGCCGCTTCGCCGGGGACCCGGTATGGGTGCAACGCGACCAGGACCGCAGCAATGACAGCGTGTCCCCGGTGATCATCGGCGGCCATGACTGGGCCTCCGCCTGGGCGGTCGACGCGCAGGGTCGCAACCCCTACGCCACCATCCCCGGCGGCGCCCGCCAGCGCGTGCTGGCCTACCGCTTCGGGGTGAATATCGTGATGTACGCGCTCACCGGGAACTACAAAGGCGACCAGGTCCACGTGCCGGCGCTGCTGCAAAGGCTGGGCGAATGAAATTCGAACAAGCCATCGCCGCCCTGCGCTTCGATCCGGTGCTGCCCTGGTGGCTGCTGGCCGGGCTCGCAGCGCTCTGCGTCCTCGCGCTCGCCGCCGCCCTGTGGGTGCGTGCGCGCGGCACCATCTGGCGCTTCTTCGCCTTCGCCGTGCTGATCCTATGGCTCTCCGGCCCCCGCATCGTCGAGGAAACCCGCGAGACCCTGCCCGACATCGGCCTCCTCGTGGTCGACCAGTCCGCTTCCATGGCGATGGGCAACCGCCCCGCCCTCGCCGCCGCCGCCCGCGCCAAGATCGAGGCCGACGCGCGGGACCTGCCGGATTTCGAACTCCGCACCGTCACCGTGCCCGAGGAGGGTAGCGAAGGCACCAATCTGTTCGCCGCCATCGACCGCGCTTTGGCGGACATTCCCCGCGCCCGTCTCGCCGGAATTATGGCCATCAGCGACGGCCAGGCGCACGACATGCCAGCCATCAACGGCCAGCCCTATGAAGGCGCCCCCTTCCACCTCCTCGCCCCCGCCAAGGCCGAGGAGGTTGACCGCCGCGTCCGCGTCATCGCCGCCCCCGGCTTCGGCATCGTCGGCAAGACCGCCACCATCCGCATGACCGTGGAAGACCTCGGCACCGCCCGCAACGGGCTGGTAATGTTCGGGTCCGCCAAGCTCACCATCAAGCGCGACGGCGAGGCCCCGGTGGTAGAGGATGTGCCGATCGGCCTCGAACACCAGATCGACATCCCGATCAATCGCGGCGGCCCGACCGTGGTGGAACTGGAAGCCGAAGCGCTCCCCGGCGAAGTCTCGCTGGTCAACAACAAAACCGTCGTTGTCATCAACGGGGTGCGGGACCGCCTGCGCGTGCTGCTGGTCTCGGGCGAGCCCCATGCCGGCGAACGCACCTGGCGCCGCCTGCTGAAGGCTGACCCGGTGGTGGACCTCGTCCACTTCACCATCCTGCGCCCGCCCGAAAAAGACGACATGACGCCGCCCAACGAAATGGCGCTCATCGCCTTCCCCACCCGCGAATTATTCCAGGTGAAACTGCGCGAGTTTGACCTCGTGATTTTCGACCGCTTCCAGAACCGCGGCGTGCTACCCCTGCAATACCTGCGCAACATCGCCGACTACGTGCGCGGCGGCGGTGCTCTGCTGATGAGCGTCGGCCCCGAATTCGTCGGCGCCACCAGCCTCGCCCCCGGCCCCCTCGGCGCCATCCTGCCCGCCCGCCCGCTGCCCTATGGCGGGCTGGTCAACGAGGCCTTCCGCCCCGGCGTGACCGCCCTCGGCGATCGCCACCCCGTCACCGCCGGTCTCTCGGCCTGGAACGCCACGCCCGAGGGCCCCGGCTGGGGCCGCTGGTACCGCCGCATCGCGGTGGGGGACGTCAACGGCACCGTGCTGATGGACGCGCCTGACGATCAGGGCGGCCGCGCGCCCCTCCTCGTGCTCAACCACGTCGACCAGGGCCGCGCCGCGCTCCTGCTGTCGGACCAGATCTGGCTGTGGTCCCGTGGGCATGACGGCGGCGGCCCGCAGGCAGAACTCCTGCGCCGCATCGCCCACTGGCTGATGAAGGAACCCGAACTGGAGGAAAGCGCCCTCGTCGCCCGCATCGAGAAGGGCGCCCTCACCGTGGAACGCCGCGGCCTGGAGGAAGCCCCGCCCGGGGACGTCACCGTGATCGATCCCGCCGGCGCCCGCAGCAAGCTACTGCTCAAACCCGTGCGCCCCGGCCACGCCACCGCCTCCATGCCGGCCACCGCCCCCGGCGTGTGGCAGGTGTCGGACGGCACGATGCAGGCCTTCGCCGCCGGCGAGGCCGCCAACCCGCTCGAATACACTGACCTGCGGGCCACCGCTTCCGTGCTCGCCCCGATGATCCGCGCCACCAACGGCAGCGTTCACTGGCTCGATCCCAACGGCGCCCCCGCCCTGCGCCGCACCGAGCCGGGCCGCGAAGCCGCCGGCAGTGCATGGATCGGCCTGCAACGCCGGCACGATCACCTCGTCACCGGCATCGCGGCGAGCCCCCTGCTGCCGCCCTGGCTCGCTTTGCCGCTCATTCTGGGCCTGGCCTTGCTGGCGTGGCGGCGCGAGGGGGCGTAGAGAGGGCGGGTAACCGGAGGGCCGTGTCTTCGAGCGCGAACAGAATGAAGGCGGCGGCCGCGCGATCCTCGCGCTGATCGGGTTCATTGGGCTGTGCCTGCTGTCGGGCGCGGTCGGCGGCGGCATCACCGCGGCCAACATCCAATCCTGGTATGCCCCCCTGCCCCACCCGCCCGGCACCCCGCCCGATTGGGTGTTCGGCCCGGTGTGGACCACGCTCTACATCATGATCGGCACCGCAGGCTGGCGCGTGTGGCGGCAGCATCTGCCCGGCCAGCAGGACGCGCTGCGCCTGTGGGGCTGGCAGCTTCTCGCCAACGCACTCTGGACCCCCGCCTTCTTCGGCCTGCACAGCCCGGGGCTCGCGCTGGTGGTGATCCTGGTGATGCTCGCCATGCTCAGCCGCACGATCGCCGCATTCCGCACGCAGGATCGGCTTGCAGCCGGGCTCCTGCTGCCCTACGCGCTGTGGTCGTGCTATGCCACCTATCTGAATGCCGGGTTCCTGTGGCTGAACCCGGGCTAGACCAGGAGTCACCGCCATGATGCTGCCGCGTGGAACCATTCTCGCCCACCTGATCCCGGCCGGGATCATTGTCGCCGTCGCCACGCTGGCGGCCCTGCCCGCCGCCGCCCAGATGCCGGGCGCCAGCAAAAGCATGGCCAACAACGCCAAGCCCCTGGTGGCGCCCAAGCCCCAGCAGCAACCGGCCGCCCTCCCCGGCGCCGCCGGTGGCGAGGCCGCCGTTGATCGCGGCGCGGTCAAACAGAACCTCACCCCGAAGGACGCGCTGTTCGATGCCGTCAACCGTGGTGACCTTCCCGCCGCCCGCGAGGCGGTGAACCGCGGGGCGGACGTTGATGCCCGCGGCATCCTCGGGCTGACCGCGCTGGAACTCTCGGTCGATCTCGGCCGCAACCCGATCACCTTCTTCCTGCTCTCCGTCCGTTCCGGCACGGACCCCTCGGTTGAGCGCGCATCCACCACCAGCACCGCCACCTCCGCGGTGCCCAAGCGCGTCGCCGCTGCCCAACCCGTGGTGGCCACCCCCGCGCCAGCCGCCGCCCCGATGCAGGCCACCCGCCCCGCCACCCCGGCCCCCATCCGCCCGGTCGCCAGCGGCGATCCCGGCACGCCGGCCCCGCAGGCCGGCTTCCTCGGGTTCGGACGTCCGACCAACTAGAACCGAACGGCCGGCCCCGGGAACGAAACCACCATGCGCATCTTTCAGCACCACGTGCTCGCCTGCGCCCCGCACGGTACCGCCGCCGTGGCCCGCCACATCCTCGACAACCCGCCGGCGCATGGCCGCATCTTCGGCGTATTCACCCCGCAGATCGGCCTCAGCCTCAACCACGTCATCGTGCTGAGCGAGTTCCCCGACGAAACCACCGCCCGCGCCACCAACATCCTTGCCGGTGTTGCCGCCGGCATCGAGCGTCACGAATTCTGGCAACCAGCGCCCCGCCCCGCCGCCGGCGAGACCATCGCCGAAACCGAGGGCGTGTTCTCCCACCGCTGGTTTGACTGCGCGGACGCCGACTGGCCCCAATTCCAGCAACTCTCCGTCACTGCATGGGACAACTTCGAAGACGTCCACGACACCCGCGTCATCGGCTTCTGGCGCAGCCACACGCCACCTTCGCCTGGCGTCACTCGGGTATGGCTGATGGCGTGGTACAAGAACCTCGGCGCCTGGGAGGGCTCGCGCTGGTACAACAAGTCTGCGAGCCCCGCCGCTACCGCGGCGCACACCCGCTTCCGCGAGCGCCGCGCCCTTACGCTGGACAGCGCGGTTTCGATCCTTTCGCGGGTAGTGTAGGCAAGCAAAAGGGCAGCGCTTCTTTTTGAAAAAGGAAGCAAAAACTTTCCATCCCATGGCTTCGCCGCTCTCCCGAGAGAGCGGCGAAGCCATCGAGGAAAAAATTTTTGGTTCTTTATTTCAAAAATGAACCGCTTCCGTGACTACGCCAGCACCCGCCCCGCCACCGCATCCAGCTTCGCCATCAGCGCCGGATTGCGCTTCTCCGGCGCCGTGATGATGGCGTGATCGAGCGCCCGGTCGCACCCGGCGCCGCACGGCCCGCGCGGCGCGCCCAACACCGGCACCACCGCCTTTACCAGTTCGCGGCCATGCTGGGCGTTTTCCAGCAGCACCTTCACCACCGCATCCACCGTCACGTGGTCATGGTCCGGATGCCAGCAGTCGAAATCCGTCACCATCGCCACCGTCGCATAGCAAAGCTCCGCCTCGCGGGCGAGCTTGGCCTCGGGCATGTTGGTCATTCCGATCACCGAGCAACCCCACGAACGATACAACTCGCTCTCCGCCTTGGTGGAGAACTGCGGCCCTTCCATCACCAAGTAGGTGCCGCCGCGCGTTACCGGCAGCCCCAGTCCGCGCGCAGCGCCTTCGAGCGCATCGCCCAGCCGCGGGCAGACGGGATGCGCCACCGACACATGCGCCACGCAGCCATCGCCGAAAAAGCTCTTCTCGCGCGCGAAGCTGCGATCGATGAACTGGTCGACGATCACGAAATGCCCCGGCGGCAACTCCGCCTTCAGGCTGCCCACCGCCGAGAGCGACAGCACATCCGTGCAGCCCGCTCGCTTCAGCGCATCGATGTTGGCGCGATAATTCAGATGCGTCGGCGAGAGCGGATGCCCCCGCCCGTGGCGCGGCAGGAACACGCAGCGCACGCCCGCGAGCATCCCCTCCAGCAACTCGTCCGACGGATCGCCCCACGGCGTGGAGACCTTGCGCCAGCGCTTGTTCTCGAGCCCATCGATATCATACAGGCCGGAACCGCCGATGATGCCGATCACCGGCGTTATGATGTCAGTCATGCAACCCTCCAAAAACAGAACCGCCGCATGTCCGGGGACATGCGGCGGGATTCAGTGCTCCGGCAGATGCCGATCAATGATCGACGTCGGCCCACACCTTGCGCTTCACCGCATAGGTCACGCAGGACATCAGCAGGAAGAACAGCACGATCTTCACGCCGAGCGCCTTGCGCATCTCGGTTTCCGGCTCGGAGATATAGGCGAGGAACGTCACCACATCCTTCGCCATCTGATTCACCGAGGCGGGCGTGCCGTCGCCGTAGGTCACGCGGCCTTCCGACAGCGGGGCGGGCATGCCGATCTGGTTGCCGGCGAAGTACTTGTTGTAGTTCATCCCGTCGCCCATTTTCATGTTCGTCGGGGCCGCCGAGTAGCCGGTCAACAGGGCATAGAGATAGTCCGCCCCGCCTTCGCGCGCCTTGACGATCAACGACAGATCCGGCGGCGCCGCCCCGTTGTTGACTGCGCGGGCGGCCAGTTCGTTGGCGAACGGGGACTTGAAGTGATCCGACGGCAGGGCCGGGCGCTCGATCGGGGCGCCATCGTCGCCGATGTCTCCCACGGTCTTGCCGGCGGCCACCGCGGTGATCTGCTCCTCGGAGAGGCCGATGCCGCTGAGATCGCGATAGTAGGCGAGCTTCATCGAATGGCAGGCCGAGCAGACCTCGTTATAGACCTGGAATCCACGCTGCGCGGCGGCGCGGTCAAAGGTGCCGAAGGGGCCGGCGAAGCTCCACGCCTGGCGTGGCATCGAGGCTTCTTCGGCATGGGCCGGCAGGACGGCGACAGCGCCGATCAGGGCCGCGGCGGCGGCGAGAGAAACCCAGCGCATCATGCTTTCTCCATCGGCTTGGCAGCGGCGCCAGAGGGCAGCGGTCCGCCCCCGCGCGGCAGGACGGGTTTGCTGATGCTCTCCGGCAGCGGCAACGGCCGCTCCAGCTTGCCGAGCAACGGCAGAACCACCAGGAAGTGGGCGAAGTAGTAGATGGTCCCGATCCGGCCCAACGCGACCCAGATCCCTTCGGGACGATGCGCGCCCACCATGCCGAGCACGACACAGGCGATCACCAGCAGACCGAGGAACCACTTGTAGACCGGGCGGAACTTGCACGAACGCACCGGCGAGGTATCCAGCCACGGCACCACGAACAGCAGGCCGATCGAGCCGAACATCATCAGCACGCCGCCGAGCTTGGACGGCACCGAGCGCAGGATGGCGTAGAACGGCAGCAGATACCATTCAGGCACGATTTCCGCCGGCGTCACCAAGGGGTTGGCCGGAATTTCGTTGTCCGCCGCGCCGAAGAAGTTCGGCATGAAGAACACGAAGAAGGCGAAGATCATCAGGAACACGCACAGGCCCACGCTGTCCTTCACCGTGTAGTACGGGTGGAACGGCAGGGTGTCCTGCGGGGTCTTCACATCGATGCCGAGCGGGTTGTTCGAACCGGTGACGTGCAGCGCCGCGATGTGCAGGAACACGATGCCGATGAGCACGAACGGCAGCAGATAATGCAGCGAGAAGAAGCGGTTCAGCGTCGGGTTGGCAACCGAGAAGCCGCCCCACAGCCAGGTCACGATCGGCTCACCCACGATGGGGATGGCCGAGAACAGGTTGGTGATCACGGTGGCGCCCCAGTAGGACATCTGGCCCCACGGCAGCACGTAGCCAAAGAACGCCGTGCCCATCATGATCAGCAGGATCACCACGCCCAGGATCCACAGCAACTCGCGCGGCGCCTTGTAGGAGCCGTAGTAGAGCCCGCGGAAGATGTGGATGTAGGTGACGAGGAAGAACATCGAGGCGCCGTTGGCGTGAACGTAGCGGATCAGCCACCCGTAGTTCACGTCGCGCATGATGCGCTGCACGCTGTCGAACGCCATCGAGGTGTGGGCGGTGTAGTTCATCGCCAGGAAGATGCCGGTCACGATCATGATCATCAGCGTGACCATGGCGAGCGCGCCGAAGTTCCAGAAGTAGTTGAAGTTCTTCGGCGTCGGGAAAACGCCGTATTCCTTCTGCATCATCGTGAAGATGGGCAGTCGGGAATCGACCCAGTTGATCACCGGGTTCTCGAATTCGCTTTTATGCAGGCCGGCCATTGTGCGTGTGCTCCGGGGAGACGGCTGTTGCGCGGATCGTCGGATCAGCCGTCAGCCGATCTTGATCTTGGTGTCGGTGACGAAGGCATAGGGCGGCACGCCCAGGTTGGCCGGCGCGGGCCCGTGGCGCACGCGGCCAGAGGTATCATACTGGCTGCCGTGGCAAGGGCAGAACCAGCCGCCGTATTCGCCGCGCTGGTCAGTCGGCTTGTTGCCAACCGGCACGCAACCCAGGTGGGTGCAGATGCCGATGACGACCAGCCACTCTTCCTTGCCCGCCTTCACGCGGTCCTTGTCGGCGGCCGGATCGGCCAGCCCGCTCACCACGGCCTGGGCCTCCTTGATTTCCTCGGGCGTGCGATGGCGCACGAACACCGGCTTGCCGCGCCACATCGTGGTGATGCCCTGGCCCAGCGCGATCGGCTTGAGATCAAGCTCGATCGAGGACAGCGCGAGCACGTCCTTGGACGGGTTCATGCTGTCGATCAGCGGCCAAGCCATGGCGCCGGCACCCACCGCGGCCCCCGCCCCGGCGACGAGCTTCAGGAAGTCCCGTTTGGTGACCCCGTCCCCGCCATGGGAACCGTGAGCGGTTGCAGTCATCGATTCGGCCATCCTACCCTCATTGCGCCAAGCGTCTTAGTCGAAGAACCAGTCTTGCCGTCATGCCACGATAACGCGCATGCGACAAATCGCGCACGCGGCCCCCACCCGAACATGGGCACCGGAACCAGACGCGACTTGCCGGACATGCGCTCCGACCGCTCTATTCTAGGCCCCGCTCTTCGCCCCTGCAACACACCCAGCCCGCCCCGTGCCGCCGAAAAACCACCATGGATGCCCTTCAGATGACAGAATCTTCGCCTCCCCCCCCGCACGAGGCCCTCAAGGCCCCCGCCCGCGCCTGGTTCGAGTCCCTGCGCGACCGCCTCTGCGTCGCCTTCGAGGCGATCGAGGATGCCCAGGCCGGCCCCCTCGCCGACCGTGAACCCGGCCGCTTCGTCCGCACCGCCTGGCAGCGCCCCACCGAGGACGGCTCGCATGGCGGCGGCGGCGTGATGAGCGTGATGCGCGGCCGGGTGTTCGAGAAGGTCGGCGTCAACGTCTCCACCGTCGCCGGCGAATTCAGCCCTGATTTCCGCGCCAATATCCCCGGCGCCGCCGAGGACCCCCGTTTCTGGGCCTCCGGCATCTCGCTCGTCGCCCACATGCAAAGCCCGCTGGTGCCCGCCGCCCACTTCAACACCCGCATGCTGGTCACCACCCGCGGCTGGTTCGGCGGCGGCGGCGATCTGACGCCGATGCGGCTCGACACATCCGAGGCCCAGGCCGACGCCGCCACCTTCCACGCCGGCTTCCAGGCCGCGTGCGACCGGCACGACCCGGCGTACTATCCGAAATTCAAGGAATGGTGCGACCGCTACTTCTTCCTGCCCCACCGCAACGAGCCGCGCGGCGCCGGCGGCATTTTCTACGACCATCACTTCACCGGGGACGCGAACGCCGATTTCGCCTTCACCCGCGATGTCGGCGAGGCGTTCCTGGCCACCTACCCCGCCATCATCCACGCCCGCATGGCCCAGCCATGGACCGCCGAACAGCGCGAACATCAGCTGGTCCGCCGTGGCCGCTACGTCGAATTCAACCTCATCCACGATCGCGGCACGTTGTTCGGGCTGAAAACCGGCGGCAACGTGGAGGCCATCCTGATGAGCCTGCCGCCCGAGGTGCGCTGGCCCTAATCGCCCTTGCCAAGCCGGCGCAGCAGATCGTCCAGCCCGGCAATCTCCTGGGCGGAGAGCGGGCCCATCGCCGCCGCGATATCGGTGGCGTGACGTGGAAACACCTGTTCGATCAACGCCTTCCCCGCCTCGGTGAGATCGACATGCACTGCCCGGCGGTCATTCGGGCAGGGCAGCCGCGCCACCAGGCCGCGCGCCGCCAGCTTGTCGATCACGTCGGTCATGTTGCCAGGGCTGGTCAGCACCAGGCGGCCGAGGGCACGCTGGCTCAACCGCCCCTTGTGCAGGATCGCCTCCAGCACGCCCAGTTGCACCAGCGTCAGCCCGAACTCGGCCAGCAGCGGCTCAACGCGGGCCGCCACCGACCGGCTGGCCCGCATCAGCTTCACATAGGCACGAACGGCCGCCGCGACGGCCGGGTCGGTAACGCCGAACAACTGCCTATCGGTTCATGATCACCGGCAGCGCCGCCCGCTCCAGCACCACGCGGGTAACGCCGCCGAGGATCAACTGGCGCAGCCGCGAGTGCGAATAGGCGCCCATGCACAGCAAATCAGCGCCGAACTCCTGCGCCGCGCGCAGCAATCCGCCGCCCACCGTGCGATCGGCCGGCTGGAACGTGGCGACCTCCGCCTTCAACCCGTGCAGCGCGAGATACTCGCCCAGGTCATGCGCATCCGGCCCGCGCCGCTGATAGCCCTCGGCCGTCAGCACCCGGATCGCCTCCGCCCGCTGCAACCACGGCATCGCCGCCAGCACGCCCGAGGCCGACTCGGCCGTCCCGTTCCAGGCGATGCACACCCGCGTGCCGATGGTCTTGGGCGGCGATTGCGGTGCGATCATCACCGGGCGCGCACTGTCGAACAGAACCGCATGCAGCGCGTCGGACGACGAGACATCGTCCTCCGCCGAAGGGTGCGGCACGATGGTCAGGTCGGCCAGCCGCGCCTGCTGGGCGACGATATCCTCCTCCCGGCCGGTCACAGCCGCGAAACTCGCGGTGGCATGCCCCACGCCGTAGCGCGGCTCGGCGATGGATACCTCGTGCTGCGCCACGAACTGGTCGAACATCCGATGCACCGCCGAGGCGCGATCGGAACTCTCCTTCTCCGTGGCCGACATCATCTCCTCGATCATCGCGCCCGACAGGCCCTCGCCCGCCAAAGGCGCCACGTCGCGGCTATCCACCCGCACGTGCAGCGCAAGCACGTGGGCATTCCACAATCGCGCGACGGTCAAGGCGGTGGCCAAAGCGGACTCACCGGCGGCGGTGCCGGTGAGGGGCAGGAGCAGCTTGCGAATGGCCATGTGCGTTCTCCCAAGGATGCGCGTGTTGTCGTATAGCATGGCTGCCATGCGCATGGCACCACCCTTTCAGATTGTAGCGGAGGCCGCCACAATCAAGCGAATAGCACCTATCGGATCATCGGCATTGCCCGCCGGTACCTCGTGCCAGGACCCCGCATCCACATTTGCCCGCGCCGCCCGCCGCAGCACCTCCACCCCGGCATCCGAGGCATCGCCGGTCCGCGCCGCCACCCGTGCCTCGAGTTCGGCGAGATCGGCAGTCAGCCAGAAGCCATGGAACGGCGCCCGCCCGGCCGCCGCCTCGATCGCCGTTCGCTGTGCCGGGGCGAAAAACATCCCGTCCGCAATCACAGCGTGTCCCGCTGCCACCGCCATCGCCGCCTGCCCGGCCAGCAGCGCAAAAACCTTCTGCCCCACCTTCGGGCGATACGCCGCCGGCGGCAACCGATCCTCGGGCGCCACCCCATGCAGGAACTTGCGGATTTCATCGCTGCGCAGGATCGCCGCCCCCGGCGCCGCCCCCAGCCCCGGCGCCAGCGCCCGCGCCACGGTGGACTTGCCGGTGCCCTGCAACCCGCCGATCGCCAGCACCACCGGCCCTGGCGGATGCAGATACGCCGCCGCACTCGCCAGATAGCGCTCCACCTCATCGGCGTGCCCCGAGCGCGCCGCCACATGCGCCCGCACCATGGCCCGCATCGACAGGAACACCGGCAGCCCGCGCAGCAGCGCCACATCGCCGGTGCGCGCCAAATAGCGGTTCATTACCCGGTTCGCCGCCGCCCGCCCGGCCCGCTGGTCGAGGTCCATCAGCAGGAACGCCAGGTCATACCCCAGGTCGAACCGTGCCATCCGCTCATCGAACTCCAGCGCATCGAACGGCACCGGGTGGCCGTCCCACAGGCACAGGTTGCCGAGATGGAGATCGCCATGGATGCGCCGCACGAACCCCGCCGCCTGCCGCTCGCGCAACCACGGCGCCAGCCCCGCCAGCGCCGCCGTCATCGCGGCGAACCATGCCTCCACCCGCGCGGTGTCCAGCCCCGCCGTCAACGCCGATTCGCGATTGCCCGCCGCCAGCCAGGCGAACCCGGCCACCGGATCGGTCTCGACCGGCTCCAGCCGCCCATGCATCGCCGCCACCGCATCGGCGAGCCCATCGAGCAGCGCCCCATCGAGCCGCCCCTCGGCCGCGATACAGTCGAGAAAATCCCCCGCCGGCACCGGCGCCATCCGCAGAACCCAATCCACCGCGTCGCCATCGCCACCCAGCGCCAGGGACCCGTCGCCGGCCCGCGTCACCGCCACCACGTCGTGATACATCCCCGGCGCGTGCGGCGCATTCAGCTCCAACTCGCGCCGCGCCGTGCGCTCACGCTCCGCCAGCGACGTAAAGTCGACGAACGGCAGCCGCACCGCCTTCTTCAGCTTGAACACCGTCTCGGCGCCAACGAAAACCGCCGAGATATGGGTCTCGATCGGCGCCGCCCCGGCGAGGCGGCCCAGCAGCGCCGCCGTCGCCGCCTGCTCGGCGGGGATCAGGGGAAGATCTTGCCCACCTGCCACGTATCGCCCTGGCGGGTGAACACCGTGCGGTCATGCAGGCGGAACGGCATGTCCTGCCAGAACTCGAAATACGAGGGCACGATCCGGTAGCCCGACCAGTACTCCGGCCGCGGGATATCCTCGCCGGGATATTTCGCCTCGAACTCCGCCACCCGCGCCTCCAGCACCGCCCGCTCGGCGAGCGGCCGCGACTGGATCGACGCCCAGGCCCCCAGCCGCGAAACCCGCGGTCGCGAGGTGTAGTAGGCATCGGCCTCGGCATCCGTCACATGCGTTACCGCGCCCTCGATGCGGATCTGCCGGTGCAGCGACTTCCAGAAGAACAGCAGCGCGGCGCGCGGGTTCTCGCGCAGTTCGTCGCCCTTGCGGCTCTCCTTGTTGGTGTAGAAAACGAACCCCTTCTCGTCCCACTCCTTGAGCAGCACGATGCGGGCCGAGGGGTGGCCCTCCTGGTTGGTGGTCGCCACCGTCATCGCGTTGGGGTCGTTCGGTTCATGCGCCTGCGCCTCGGCAAACCAGCCGGCGAAGAAGGCGAAGGGATCGGTCGGGGCCTCGGTCATCATGGTCTCCTGCTGCGTCGCAACGCCCTCCTTTTGCGCCCGCGCGACGGCCACGCCAAGCCGGGCCGGCGCACGGCAAGGCCGCGCGTTCAGTCAAGGCCAGAGAAGAATTTTAGAATCAATGCATTCGCGCGCGTCGTTGCTTGACGCGGCCACGAACCGCATGGGCATCGTCGGGGCATGTCCAGACTTGACGACCATGAACCCCCGCCGCCACCATTCCTGCCTCCACCGGAGCCGCCCGACAACGTGGAAATCGTCCGCGAATTGCCGCTCGACCAGATACTGCTCGGTGAGGCCGTGCGCATCATGCGCATGCTGCCCACGGCATCGGTCAACTGCATTTTCGCCGACCCGCCCTACAACCTCCAACTCCGCGGCGAGCTCCGCCGCCCCGATGACAGCCTGGTCGATGGCGTGGATGACGACTGGGACCGTTTCGACGATTTCGCTGCCTATGACGCCTTCACCCACGAATGGCTGTCCGAGGCCCGCCGCCTGCTCCGCAAGGACGGCACCATCTGGGTGATCGGCAGCTACCACAACATCTTCCGCATCGGCGCCATCATGCAGGAGCTGGGATTCTGGATCCTCAACGACATCATCTGGCGCAAATCCAACCCGATGCCGAACTTCAAAGGTCGCCGCTTCACCAACGCCCATGAAACCATGATCTGGGCGGCGCGCGGCAAGGACTCGCGCTACCGCTTCAACTACCAGGCCATGAAGGCGCTCAACGACGACCTGCAGATGCGCTCGGACTGGCTGTTCCCGCTGTGCACCGGTGCCGAACGCCTGAAGAACGAGCACGGCCTGAAACTCCACCCCACCCAGAAGCCCGAGGCCCTGCTGCATCGCGTGCTCCTCGCCTCCACCGGCGTGGGAGACATCGTGCTCGATCCCTTCCTCGGCACCGGCACCACCGCCGCCGTGGCCCGCCGCCTGTCGCGCCACTATATCGGCATCGAACGCCACCCCGCCTACGTCGAAGCCGCCCTCGGCCGCGTCCGCCGCGTCCGCCCGGCGCCCGACGAAGGCATGACCACCACGCCCGGCAAGCGCGAAGCCGTCCGCATCCCATTCGGCAGCTTCGTCGAACGCGGCACCATCGCGCCCGGCACGGTCCTGCGCGACCGCATGAAACGCGCCGAAGCCGTGGTGATCGCCGACGGCACCATCCGCGCCGGCAACATCCAGGGCTCGATCCACAAGGTAGGCGCCGAAGTCACCCACGCCCCATCGTGCAACGGCTGGACGTTCTGGCACTTCGAACGCGAAGGCGCCTGGCTACCGCTCGATGTGCTGCGGCAGGAGCGGACGGCGGAGGGGTAGGCCGGCACCGCAAGCGGCGAGAGCGCTATCGCGGTTCCAACGGGAACCGCTGTCGCTTGCCTCGCCACTGCGCTGCGCTGCGTGTCAGAATACCACCACGCTCCTGATGCTCTCCCCCCGATGCATCAGATCAAACCCCTCGTTGATCTTCTCGAATGGCAGCACGTGGGTGATCAGGTCATCGATGTTGATCCGCCCGTCCATGTACCAATCCACGATCCGCGGCACATCAGTCCGCCCGCGCGCGCCGCCGAAGGCGGTGCCCATCCACACCCGTCCGGTGACCAGTTGGAACGGCCGGGTGGAGATTTCCTTGCCCGCGCCGGCCACGCCGATGATGATCGACTTGCCCCAGCCGCGATGGGCGCATTCCAGCGCCTGGCGCATCAGCGTGGTGTTGCCGACGCATTCGAACGAGTAGTCCGCGCCGCCCTTGGTGAGGTTCACCAGGTACGGCACCAGATCCCCCTCAACCTCGTTCGGATTGACGAAATCCGTCATGCCGAACTTCTCGGCCATCGCCTTGCGGCCCGGATTGATGTCCACGCCGACGATCTGCTCGGCGCCGATCAGGCGCAGCCCCTGGATCACATTGAGCCCGATACCGCCGAGGCCGAACACCACGGCGCGGCAGCCCGCTTCTGCCTTGGCGGTGTTCATCACCGCGCCGATGCCGGTGGTGACGCCGCAGCCGATGTAGCAAACCTTGTCGAACGGCGCGTCGGGGCGGATTTTCGCCAGCGCGATCTCGGGCAGCACGGTGAAATTGGAGAACGTCGAGGTGCCCATGTAGTGGGCGATCGGCTGGCCGTCGCAGGAGAACCGGCTGGTGCCGTCCGGCATCACGCCGCGGCCCTGGGTGGAGCGGATCGCCACGCACAGGTTGGTTTTGCGGCTCAGGCAGTATTCGCACTGCCGGCATTCCGGCGTGTAGAGCGGGATGACGTGATCGCCCTTCTTCAGGCTGGTGACGTTCTTGCCCACATCCACCACCACGCCGGCGCCCTCATGGCCCAGGATGGCGGGGAAGATGCCCTCGGGATCGGCGCCGGAGAGGGTGAATTCGTCGGTGTGGCAAATGCCTGTGGCCTTGATCTCGACCAGCACCTCGCCCTCGCGCGGGCCTTCGAGGTCAACTGTTTCCAGGCTCAGCGGGGCACCGGCCTTGCGGGCAACGGCGGCACGGGTCTTCATCTCGGGGTCTCCTCGGCATTGGATGGGCGCAATGTGCTTGCGGAACGCGGCCGGATCAACCGCACACATTTGCGCATGACGGACGGGAAGGCTTCGGATTCGCATTCGGCAATCGGCACGCGAAATCCGTCCGCCTCGATCCGGGGCACCGTCGCGGCGTAGATCGCGAGTTCCAGGGCGAAATGGGTGAAGCCGTGTTCGACCATCCCGACCTTGCGCCACACCGCCGGCATTGGCGCGGCCGCATGGGCCTCCGCGTCGGACCACGGCGTGGCGCGCCATTCGGTGCCGGGAAGCTCGATCATGCCGCCGAGCAGGCCCTTTGCCGGACGGCGACGCAGCAGCACATGGCCCTCGGCGTCGGTGAGCCAGAAATGCGCGCCGTGGCGCTGCGGGCGAGCGGGCTTGGTGGCTTTGCGCGGGAGTTGCTCGGCGATCCCCTGCGCCTGCGCCGCGCAGGCCTCCCGCCACGGGCACAGCACGCAGGCCGGTTTCGTGGGAGTGCAGATGGTGGCGCCAAGGTCGAACAACGCCTGCGTCAGATCAGCCGGTCGCGGGCCGGCGAGGCGGTCGGCGTGCGCCTGGATCTCGGGCTTGGCGGCGGGCAGCGGGGTCTGGATGGCGAAGACGCGGCTGATCACGCGCTCCACATTGCCGTCCACCGGGATCACCGGGAGGTTGAAGGCGATCGAGCCCACCGCCGCCGCCGTATACGGCCCGATGCCAGGCAGCGCGCGCAGCCCCGCGATGTCGGCGGGGAAGGCACCTAGGGCCGCCACCTCCTTGGCGCAGGCATGCAGGTTGCGGGCGCGGGCGTAGTAGCCGAGGCCAGCCCAGGCGCGCATCACCGCGTCGGACGGCGCATCGGCCAGCGCCTCCACGGTGGGGAAGCGGATGAGGAATTTCTCATAGTAGGGTATGACGGCGGCAACCGTGGTCTGCTGCAGCATGATTTCGCTGAGCCAGACCCGGTACGGATCGGCGGCCTGGCCCGGCACCGCGCGCCACGGCATGCGGCGACGGTTGCGGTCATACCAGGCGAGCAGAAGATCGGCGGATGGCATGGAGTGGGTATGACGAGCGAAAATGATACGGGCAAGCCGGTCGCCGAGCGCCACGTCTACGGACCCCGATCGGTGTCCGCGCTGCTGCCGGCGCTGGTGCGCCCGGCGTTCCGCAAGCGCTCGCCCGCCGCCGCCCAGGTGATGGCCGACTGGGAAGCCATCGTCGGCCCCGCCATTGCCGCCGTCAGCCAGCCGCGCAAATTGTTCTCCGGCACCCTCTCCATCGCCTGCACCGGGCCGATGGCGATGGAGTTGCAGCATTTGTCGGGCGAACTGATCAGCCGCATCAACACCTTCCTCGGCCAGACCACGGTCAGCCGGCTGCGTTTCGTGCAGGACATGGCGCCACCGCCCGCGCTCGCCGCCCCGGTGCGCCGCCCCAACCCCGCCGCCGCGCATCTCGCCACCGAGGCCGTCGATGATCCCGAGTTGCGGGCGGCGTTGGAAAAACTCGGCCGATATGTTCTGTCTCCACCTGTCCGCTGAACATCACTCGACTCACCGCCGCTCCCCCGCTAAACACTACATATAGAGGTCAACATGCCGCATTCCCGCCGTCTCCTACTAGGTCTTGGGCTCACCACCCTGGTCGCCGGCCGCGCCGTCGCCGCCGAGGACCCGCGCATGGCGGAGCGCTCGATCGGCAGCCCCACCGCGCCGGTGACCGTCACCGAGTGGTTTTCGCTGACCTGCCCGCACTGCGCCGCCTTCCACCGCGATGCCATGCCGCGCATCCGCACCGAGGTGATCGCGCCCGGCAAGGCCCGCCTGGTCTATCGCGACTTCCCGCTCGACCAGCTTGCGCTGACTGCCGCCATGGTGGCCCGCGCGCTGCCGGGCGAGCGCTACGAGGCGTTCGTCGGCGCGCTGTTCGCCTCACAGGACCGCTGGGCCTTCAACCGCTCGGTGAACCCGATCGAGGAACTCGCCAAGATGGCGGCGCTCGCGGGCATGTCGCGTGACAACTACAACGCCACCATCGCCGACGCGGCCCTCAAGACCGCGCTGCTGAAGGGGCAGGAGGAGGCGGATAAAACCTATCACGTCGACTCGACTCCTACCTTCATCTTCAACGGACCGGGCGCCAAGAACCGCCGCGAGGCCGGTGGTCGCAGCCCGGATGATTTCGCCAAACTGGTCGCTGCCGCCGCCGCGGCGGGGTAGCCGCGGCCCAACCCTGGGATCAACGACTTGCCGATCAGCTTCAGCCGCCTGCGCATCGCCGGTTTCAAGAGTTTCGCCGAACCGGAAGTGCTTGATATCAGGCCGGGGCTGACCGGCATCGTTGGGCCCAACGGGTGTGGCAAGTCCAACGTAGTCGAGGCGTTGCGCTGGGCGATGGGCGAAAGCTCCGCCCGCTCGATGCGCGGCGACGAAATGGATGACGTGATTTTCGCCGGCACCGCGGCACGCCCGTCGCGCAACATCGCCGAGGTGACGCTGCTGCTGGATGATGCACGCGGCCTGCTGCCGCCACCGCACAACGAGTCACCCGAAATCGAGGTCAGCCGCCGCATCGAGCGCGGACGGGGCAGCGCCTACCGGGTGAACGGCAAGGAAGCCCGCGCGCGGGACGTGCAGACCCTGTTCGCCGATCTCGCCACCGGCTCCCATTCCTCGGGCATGGTGAGCCAGGGCCGCGTCTCGGCCATCGTGCATGCCAAGCCGGACGAGCGGCGCGCCATCCTGGAGGAGGCGGCCGGCATCACCGGGCTGCACGCGCGCCGCCATGAGGCCGAACTGAAGTTGAAGGCGGCCGAGGCCAACCTGGCGCGCGCCGAGGATTTGCGCGGGCAGCTTGAGGTGCAACTCGAAGGCCTCAAGCGTCAGGCGCGCCAGGCCAACCGGTATCGCAATTTGTCGGCGACCATCCGGGTGGCCGAGTCCGAGTTCCTCTCCGTGCAGCGGGCCCGCGCGGTGGCGCAGCAGGCGGCGGCGCGGGCAGCATTGCATGATGCCGAAGCGGCGGTGGCCGGCGCTACCGGTGCGGCGGCGGGGGCCGCGGCCCTGGCGGCTGACACGGCGGCGGCATTGCCGGCGTTGCGCGATGCGGAGGCCATGGCGCGCACGGCGCTGGAACGCCATCGCCTCGGCCTCGAACACATCACCGCCGAGGCCGCCCGGGCGCGCGAGGCGCTGACGGCGGCGCAGGCCCGGCTGACCCAGATCGGCACCGATCTCGCCCATGCCGAGCAGATCAAGCGCGACGCGGATGCTGCCGTGGCGCGGCTTGGTGTGGAGCAGGCCGCATTGGCCGCGGAGTTGGAGAGCGAGCCGGCAAAACTCGAAGCCGCCGAAGCGCTGCGAATTTCAACGGCCGATGCGGTGCGCTTGGCGGAGCAGACCGCCAACCGCGCCACCGAACACGCGGCCGACCTCGCCGCACGCCATCGCGGCCTGACCGAGGCGCTGACGGCGGCCGAACAGCGGGCGCGGCGGCTGGACGAGGCGCTCGCCAAGCTGCGCCAGGAACAGGAAAAGCTGCGGCGGGAGATGGTCGATCCGGCCACCATCGCAGCAGCCGAGGCGGCGCGCGGGGTCGCGGCGGCGGCGGTGGAAGCGGCCCGCGCCACACTGGCCGCCGCCGAACGGGCACGCGGCGAGGCGATCCAGGCGGCCCAGCGCCAGCGCGCGGCGGCACAGGACGAAGGCAACCGGCTGCGCAACGCGGCACGCCAGGGCGCCGAGGCGGCCCGGCAGGCGGCGGCGGCGGAATTGTCGGCGGCGCGCGAGGCGGCAGCCACGGCGAGTTCGGCCCGCGCCCGGGTCGCCGCGGAGGCCCAGGCGCTCGGCGACGTACTGGCGGTGCGGGACGGCGAGGCGTGGCCGCGCATGGTCGATCAGTTGGTGGTGCCGGCCGGCCTGGAAGCGGCGCTTGGCGCGGCTCTGGGCGAGGAACTCGAATCAGCCGCCGATACCAAGGCGGCCCGGCACTGGCGCGATCTGCCCGCGCTCGACCCGGTGCCGCCGCTGCCCGATGGCGTCACTCCGATGGCCGATCTCGTGAAGGCGCCGGCGGCGCTGGGACGGGCGCTATCGCAGATCGGGCTCGCGGAGGACGGCGCGGCTTTGCAGGGCCTGCTGTCGCCCGGCCAAATGCTGGTCTCGCGCGCCGGCGCGGTGTGGCGCTGGGACGGCTACACCATCAAGGCCGGCACGCCCACGGCAGCAGCGGTGCGGTTGCAACAGCGCAACCGGCTGGCCGGACTGCGCGAAAAACTTGCCGCAACCCAACAGGACGAAACCGCCGCGCTGGCCCGGCGCAGCGCGGCCGAAACCCGCGAGCGCACCGTGCGCAGCGAGGCCGAGGCGCAGGAGCACGCTGCGCGCGATGCCGCCGACACCGCCGAGCGCACCGCGCGCACCGAGGCCGGTCGCCTGGAGCAGGACGCGACCGCCGCCGAGCAGCAGGCCCGCACCGCCCGCGCCGCCGCCGAGCAAAAGCTCGACCAGGCCGCCGCATCGGCCACCGCGCTCGCCACGCGCGCGGCAACAGCCGCCTCCCGCCTGACCGGACTCGACGAACAGGAAACCAGGCTGGCCGACGAGGCGTTCGAGGCCGCCACCGCCCTGGCGGCGGCCCAGGCGGTGCGGGCCGAACTGGCTGACCCCACGGCGGCACGGGCGGCCATGGAGCAGGCA
>CAIMWH010000340.1 GCA_903845065.1 uncultured Rhodospirillales bacterium
CCGCCAATCGGGTGCTGCTGCTGGAGGCGGGCAAGGCGAGCCATCCGTATTCGTGGATGCCGGCGAGTTTCGGGCTGCTGATCGACAATCCGGCGGCGAACTGGTGCTTCCGCTCCGATCCGGAGCCCGGCACCCATAATCGCGAAATCCCGGTGCCGCGCGGCAAGCTGCTCGGCGGGTCCTCGTCGATCAACGGGTTGGTCTATGTTCGCGGCCAGGCGCTTGATTTCAACACCTGGGCGCAGTTCGGCAATCGCGGCTGGGCCTGGGAGGATGTGCTGCCGGTGTTCGAGCGGATGGAGCATTTCGAGGGGCCGAAGGGGCCGACGCGGGCCACCGGCGGGCCGCTGCGGGTGTCGATCCAGGATGACGAGAATCCGCTGTATGACGCGCTGTTCGCCGCCGGCGAGGCGGCCGGGTTCAAGCGCAACGCGGACTATAACGGGCCGGACCAGGAAGGCATGGTCAAGACCCAGACCACCATCAGCAACGGGCGGCGGATGAGCACGGCGCACTGCTATCTGCGCCCGGCGATGTCCCGCCCCAATCTGCGGGTGGTGACCGAGGCGATGACCCACAAGGTGATCCTTGAGGGCAAGAAATGCGTCGGCGTGCGCTACGAGGTGGGTGGGCAGATCATCGAGGCGCGGGCGGGGCGGGAGGTGATCCTGTGCTCGGGGGCGATCGGGTCGCCGCAAATTCTTGAGCTTTCGGGCATCGGGCGGCCGGAGGTGCTGGGTGCCCATGGCATCGAGGTGCTGCATGACCTGCCCGCGGTGGGGGAGAACTTCCGCGACCACCTCAATTCCTGGGCGCAGTGGCGCATCAAGGTGCCGGGCCTGTCCTACAACGAGCGGATGGATGGGGTGGTGCGGCGGGGCTGGGAGTTCCTGAAGTTCCTCACCACCAAGGGTGGCTTCATGAGCCTGCCCTCGGCGCCGCTGCTGGCCTTCCTCAAGACGCGGCCGGACATGGACAGCCCGGATGTGCAGATGCATATCGTTCCGTATGTGGTGAAGGACCGCAAGACCCGCAAGTTGCAGGATTGGCCGGGCTTCACCCTGTCCTGCTACCAGTTGCGGCCGGAAAGCCTGGGCTCGATCCATATCCGCTCGGCCAACCCGAAGGACCAGCCGGCGATCCGCTTCAACTTCCTCGATGAACTCACCGACCGGATCACCATGATCGAGGGCTTCAAGATGATGCGGCGGATTGCCGAGGCGGGGCCGATGGACGCCTATCGCGGCGATGAGTTCCTGCCCGGGGCGGGCGTGCGGTCCGACGACGAGATCGAGCATTGGATCCGGACCCGCGCCGAGACCGCCTATCATCCGATCGGCACCTGCCGCATGGCGCCGGGGCCGAACGCCGTGGTGGACGACCATCTGCGCGTCCACGGCATCGCCGGCCTGCGCATCGCCGACGCCTCGATCTTCCCCACCATGCCGTCCGGCAACACGAACGCGCCGAGCATCATGGTGGGCGAGAAGGCGGCGGATTTGCTGAAGGCGGCATAGGGCAACAGCCGATCGGACTGCGCCGCCGCGTAGATTGGCAACCCGCGCGGCGCTGCGATAACACGGCTATTGCCTTGATCGGGCGCCGCCAATGAAGCTCACGTCTCTGGCCGAGCATTTGCTCGACATCGGTTCGGAAACC
>CAIMWH010000341.1 GCA_903845065.1 uncultured Rhodospirillales bacterium
ATCACCCATCACTGCGACATCCTTGAAACCGGGAACGATTCTTTCCGCTTCAAGCAACGCAAAAAACAGGCAAAATCAGGCTGACCAACTGGAAACTTTTGGACGCTGTTACCTGGAAACTATTCAACGCTGATTGACAAGCGGGCCTGGTGATACTGCGGCTGCTCCTGTCCGCCATCGCCCCAGCTGCCATTGGCGTGCGCCCCGGCATAGCCGCGCCCGTGGTAGCCCCTGCCGGCATTGCCGCCGTAGCCGCCATCCACCACGCAGCCGGACACCGCGACCGCCATCAGCAAAAAAGCAAGCGTCATCCGTCGCATGGCAACCTCCATTGGGGCCGGCAACCCGGCGCATATATCGATATCGTTGCCATCCTCCCGCCGGCGATGCGGCGGATGTCGGCGGCCCCAGCGGGCAGCGCGGATGCAACGATGAGAGCCTACCTCCCCCCGCGAGCCCGCGTCAGGATCGGAATCCACTCAAGCCAGTGCCCCGGCGCGCTTCGTGCCGTGTACAGCGAAGTGGCGGGATGCCAGGCACATCCCGCCACTTCATAACCCCGGCAACATGCCCTGCCGAGGCCATTTCGGCGCGCCCGCCGGGCACGCCGAAATCACCAGCAGTACCAACGCGGACAGAGACTTAGCCCCCGTCCAGCGCGAAGCTACGCCACGGTGGTGCCGATCACTTCAATGCGGCATGCGACGCGACGAACCACAGTTGCAGATCAACGGCGCGGAGGATCTCGGTGAACAGGTCAGCAGTCGCCGGGTCATCCCACTGGGTGGCCTTGCCGATCGCCTCGCGGATCGATTGACCGAAGGCGGCAAGCGAACCGGCAACGGCGAAGTTGTGCTCGGCCACACCGGCGATGCCGTGCGGATAGGGGATCAGGAACGACCGGGCGGCGGCAACCTGGATGGTGCCGTGCGCGGTGCCGCCGAGGGCCCCTGCCCGCTCGGCAAGCTGGTCAGACCAGGTTTCGACCACGCCGGAGACGCTGTCGTAGAACTGGTGCACAGCGAGGAAGCCGGGGCCGCGGACGTTCCAGTGCGCCTGCTTGACCTGACCATGCAGATCGATCGCCGCGGCGAGATGCTTGTTGAGGACTTCGATAGATTGCTCCCGAACTATTTCGGAGAGGGTGTTGTGGCTGGGATGCATGATAATTCGTCCAATTTAAACAGTAAGATGAGGGAATCGGCCGGCACTACGGCCCGCAGGCGGCGGGGCTGAGGGTTGGCTCAACTAGGCGCAGCCGACGAGCTGGGCAAACGCCGCCGTGGCGGCAATGCGCGGAAGTACACTCATGGAATTTCCAATCGAATTTGAAAGCCGGTGAGACGTCGTGGCCAGTCACGTAGTATCAGGCGGGACAACGATGCCGGGCAGGATCGGAAACTACCCATTTATCTACAGAAAAATCTCCCAGCCGCGCGAGAGGTGTTCACGCAGCTTCTGCCCCAGCGGGCGGCGCTGCCAGGCCGCCGGATCGATGCGGGTGGTGGCGGCGAGGTCCGCCTCGAAGATGGCTTCGAGCGCCGTGGCGGTCTGTGGGCCCAGCACCACGGCGTCAACCTCGTCATTGAACAGCACGCTGCGCTGGTCGAAGTTGGAGGAGCCGATGATGGACCACACGCCGTCGATCACCACCGTTTTGGCATGCAGCACGAGGCCGTGGGTCTCGTGGATTTCCACGCCAGCTTCCATCAGGTCATCGTAGTGGGAGTGCGCGACGTCGATCGCGCGGGGAGAGTCGGAGGCGTCGGGCAGCAGCAGGCGGACCTTGACGCCGCGGCGGGCGGCATTGGCGAGATCTTCGGCTTCCTCGTGCGTCGGGACGAAGTAGGCCGCGGTGATGCTGATGCTGAGGCCGGCGTTGCGGATGGCGGAGAGCAGGGTGACGTAGTAGCGCGGAATGGCGCGATCGGGCGTGCTGCCGATGATCCGCACCACTTCGTTGCCCTGCGGCTGGGGCGGGGCGGGCGTGCCGCCGGTAAGCGCACCGCCGCCCTGCTCGGACCAATGGGCGGCGAACAGGGCGGCGAGTTCGGTGACCGCGGGGCCTTCAATTTGCAGATCGGTATCTCGCCATCGCGGCGCGACCTCGGCGGTCGCCGATCCGGAGCTGGATGGGTTGCTTTGGTAGTCGGCACTGAGGTTCACGCCGCCAATGATGGCGAGCTTGCCGTCGGCCACCAGGATCTTGCGATGGTCGCGGTGGTTGGGTGCGTAGGCCAAGCCGGCGGCGAGGGGGTTGACCGGGTTGAAAGGCACCGTCGCCACCCCGGCGGCCGTCAACCGGGCAAGGAAGTCGGCGGACGTGGCGCTGGAGCCGAAGCTGTCATAGATCACGTTGATCGCCACCCCCTCGCCACGCTTGCGGACGAGAAGATCGGCCAGGGCGACGCCTTCGGAGGTGACGTTCTCCAGAATGTAGTATTCGAGGTCGACGCGTTGCCTGGCGGCGGCGATGGCGGCGAAAATGGCATGGAACGCGGCCGGACCGTCGCGCAGGATGGTTGTGCGGTTGCCGGCGATCAGCGGACCGTCGGAGATTTCCTGCTCGATGGCGAGATGGCGCGCGAGGAAGCCGCCGCCACCGCCGCCCAGGCGATCAAGCAGCGCCTTGCTGCGGGCGGCCGAAAGCGGTCCGCGGGCGCCGGAGATAGCCGGCCCGGCCACGCCCGGCGCCTGGTGCCCGGCCTGGGTATCGAATTCGGGCACCGTGGCGCAACCGGCGAGCAACCACAGGGCGGCGGCACAAAGCAGGCGCATCGTCTACACGCTGCCGGGTGCGGGTAGGTGGGCGCACGTACGGCGATGCCGGAGCGGGGACAGGGCCATGCGGTGATTCCAATCGCAAACCACGCTGCGTCAACCAGAGATGGGACGGCGGGACGCACTCGACAACCCCGGCTTCTACCCATGGCCGATGGGCTGGCCGTGCCGAGGCCCCTGCCCTATTCGGCGGCGCAGGGCAGCCGCAGCGAGAAACGGGCGCCGCGCGGCAGTTTGTGGGCGGTGATGGTGCCGCCACCGTTCTGGATCATGGTGCGGGACAGCGAGAGCCCCATGCCGCTGCCTTCGCCAACCGGCTTGGTGGTGAAGAAGGGATCGAACACCTGCGGCAGCACGGCGTCCGTCAGGCCGTGGCCGGTGTCGTCGATGTCCACCTGCACCGCCGTGCCGGCCAGGCTCGCGGTCACCCGCAGTTTTTGCAACGCACAGCCACGCATCGCGTCACGCGCGTTGAGGCAGATGTTGATCATCACCCGTTCGAGTTCGAGCTTCGCGTACTGCACATTGGGAAGATCGTCCGGCACATCGATGATCAGCTTGACCCCTTCGATAGCCAGCATCGTGCCGATCAGGTCAACCACCCCATCCATCGCCCGGGCAAAGCTGGATTCCGGCGGTGGCTTGTCAGGTTGCCGGGGCGCCGGACCCAGGCCGAACACCAGCAGGTGGCGCATCGTGGCGCCAAGGCGTTCGGCCTGGGTTTCTACCTTGTGCAGCGCGGCCCTGACCCTGGCGATGAAACCAGCATCACCGGCCGCCTCCATCAGGACCTGGGCCAGTGCCGCCTGGGCGACGATGGCCTGGAGCGGCTGGCCGAATTCATGCGCGATACCGGTCGCCATCTGGCCCAGGGTGGCAAGGTTGGCAGCGATCTGTACCTGTCCGAGCAGTTCCCGCTGCTCGGTGACGTCGGAGACCACGCCGTTGATCCGCGACAATTGGCCGGCACTATCGTAGCTGTTGAGCGTCGCCACCATGATATGGCGGATCGCCCCGTCGGGCCTGACGATCCGGAATTCGAACGCCCGGCGCGCCACGGCGGGGTCGCGCATGGCCTCGGCCCGCTCCTGGAGGACGCGAACACGATCATCGGGGTGGATCATGGCATCCAGTTCTGCCGCATTCGGGGCGCCAGCCCGCGGCTCAAATCCGTGGATGGCCCACATTCGTGGCGACCAGACTGATTTGTCGCCAACGAGATCGCGCTCCAGCACGCCAAGATCGGCGGCCGCCACCGCGAGCCGGAGTTGCGCGTCGGTGGCCTTCAGGACCGCCTCCGCCTCGAAACGCTCGGTGACATCAGCGGCGGTGCCGTAGATTTTTCGCAGCACGCCGGCATCGTCATGCTCGGCATGCAGGTGCAAATCGACATGCCGCACATCGCCGCCCGGGCGGACAATGCGGAAGCTGTGCACCAGGCGGTTGACGGCGCCCTCGAACAGCACCCGGGCGTTGGCGATGCGAATGCGCTTGCGGTCGTCCGGATGCACGATGGCGAATATCTCGGACAGGCGGACCTGCATGCTGGGACGTGGTAGAATGCCGGTGATCTCGAACATCCTGGGCGACCCGATGACGAGTTCGGTGGCGAGATCGCGCTCGAACACGGCCAGACCGCCGGCATCCAGCGACAGGCGGAAGCGATGCTCGCGGCGGCGGCGTTGCGCGGTGGCCTCGCGCGCCTCGGTCACGTCGGCGATGGCGCCGTAGATCTTCAGGACGGCGCCCGCTGCATCGCGCTCGCAGGCCATGCGCTGCCGCACATGATGGATCGATCCATCGGGCCACACCACGCGGAAGTCGATGTCCGAAGGGGTGTGGAACTCCCCGGCGGCCATTGCCCGGTTGATCTCGCGCAGGCGATCGCGGTCGGCGGGATGGACGACGCGGTAGATGTCCTCCGCGTTCACCTCCCCGTTATGGACCGGCAACCCCATGATTTCGCGAGTGCGTTCCGAGTACACCAACTGCCCTGTCACCAGGTCGCGCTCGAAAACCCCCTGCCGCGCCGCCGCGAGGGCAAGACGGTGGCGGGCCTCGCTGGTCTTCAGCGCGGCCTCATCGGCGCGGGCGGCCGTCACATCGGCGAACGTGCCGTAGACTTTGACGAGCCTCCCGTTTTCATAGTCGCCGGTGACGTGCTCCTCCAGTTCACGCATGGAACCGTCGGGCCGCATGATGCGAAATGTCAGGGAGACCCGTTCGGCCTTGCCATCGAGCAGGGCGGCGCGGTTGGCGGTGCGAACCCGTTCGCGATCCTCCGGGTGCACCCGCGACAAAATAACGCCCGTCGAGGGGCCGGAGGGGCGTGGCGCAATGCCCATGATTTCCCACATCCGCGCCGACCAGGTACTGACATTCGTCCGCAGGTCCCGCTCGGCCACCCCGAGGTTCGCCGCCTCGGTGGCGATGCGCAGGCGCTTCTCGCTCTTGCACAGTGCCAGTTCGGCCTCGCGCGGGGAGGTGATATCGGACACCACAGCGTGGATCTTGCGCAGGATGCCGGCTTCATCGCGCACGCCGATGGTGAAGAAGGCGAGGTGGCGGATGGCGCCGTCGGGGCGGAGAATGCGAAACACGATAGTGGCGCGATCGGTCGCGGCGTCCTGCCGCGCGGCGGCGAACGCATCGGACAGGCTCTCCCGGTCGTCCGGGTGCGCCAAGGCCACGATGCCGGCGAAATCCAGCCCGTCCGGATGGGGTGGAAGGCCAAAAATCTCCCACAGATGCGGCGTCCAGGCAGCCCTTCCGGTATCGAGATCGTATTCCAGGATGCCGACCTCGGCGGCGTCCGCAACCAGGCGATAGCGCGCCTCGCTGGCACGAATGGCCGTGTTGTCCCGCTCGGCGTCGGTGATGTCGGTGAAGAGGGCGAACAGGCGCTGCGGCACGCCCGCCGCGTCGCGCTGCACGCGCATTGCGCAGGCCAGGAGGCGAATGCCACCATCAGGACCACGGAGGCGGGTGCGCCAATTCGCGGTGGCGCGGGTGGCATCAGCCATGAGACCTTGCCAGGCGGCATCCCAGGTGGCGAGGTCGTCCGGGTGGATGGCACGACGCAGGTCATGCAGGCTTGGCGGAGCGTCCCCCGCACCGGAGGCTTCGATGAGCGGGCGTGACCATCGGCAATCGCCATGGCGCAGATCGCATTCCAGGAGGCAGCCTCCCGCCACCTCCACGGCATGCTGAAAAGCGGCGGGACTGAAATCAGATGACACGCGGGCAATCTCCGGCCGCCAAGTCCGCTCGGCGGCCGCCTTCTAGCACGAAAGTGGCGCCCTGGCTCCGATGGAATGGGCCGTCTCCGATGTATTGTGCGGCATTATCGCGCGCCATCCGCCTCTGCTTGCCATCATGCCCACGGCCGATACGGCGAATTTAACCCTTTCGGTTTCATCGGCGGGGCCAGTAGGCTCCACCCGCTGCGGGAGGAGAAAAGGCGCTTGGAGACGGAAACGGAAACGCACGCACGCGAACTGATCGCGGTGCGGCGGCTGACGAAGCGCTACGGCACCGCGGTGACCGCGCTCGAGGCCATCGATTTATCGATCGATGACGGGGAACTGATCGCCATCGTCGGCCCCTCCGGCTGCGGGAAGTCCACCCTGCTGCGCATTCTCGCCGGGCTGATGCCACCCAGCGAGGGCGAGGCCTGGCTGCATGGCAGCCGGATCGAGGGGCCGCGGCGGGATATCGGGGTCGTGTTCCAGACCCCGGTGCTGTTTCCCTGGCGCACGGTGCTGGCCAATGTGCTGCTGCCGATCGACGTGCAGCGCCTGGGCCGCGACAAGATGCAGGCGGCGGCAATGAACCTGCTCAAGCTGGTCGGGCTCGACGGTTTCGAGAACCATCTGCCTAACCAGCTTTCCGGCGGCATGCAGCAGCGCGCGGCATTGGTGCGGGCGCTGATCCATGACCCCTCGGTACTGCTGATGGATGAGCCGTTCGGGGCACTCGATGCCATGACGCGCGAGCAGATGAACCTCGAACTCCAGCGCATCTGGATGGAACGCCGCAAAACGGTGGTGTTCGTCACCCATTCCGTGGGGGAGGCGGTATTCCTCGCCGATCGGGTGGTGGTGATGTCCCCGCGCCCGGGCCGCATCATCGATACGCTGGAGGTGGATTTCCCGCGGCCGCGGCCGCTTTCGGTGATGAATACCGAGGCGTTCGGAGTGCATGTCAGCCGCATCCGCCAGGCGCTGAATGCCACCGGAGGGCTTGAATGAACCCGTATCTGCGCTTGCTGCTGATGGTGGCGATCCTGGCGGTCTGGGAGGGTGCCGCCCGGCTGCTGCATGTGCCGGCGTACATCCTGCCACCGCCCACCGCGGTGGCGATGGGGCTGTATCGTGGCATCGCCAGCGGTCTCTACGTCGAGCATGTGTGGATCACCATGCTGGAAACCTTCCTCGGCTTCCTGCTGGGCGCCTCGGCGGGCTTTGCGCTGGGTACCTTTGTCGCGCTGTCCCGCCGGTTCGAATACTATTTGTACCCGGTGATCATCATGTTCCAGGCGATGCCCAAGGTGGCGCTGGCGCCGCTGATCATCGTGTGGTTCGGGCTCGACCTGACGTCCAAGGTGGTGAACGCGGGGTTGGTGTGTTTCTTCCCGCTGATGGTGAACACCATCGTGGGCCTGCGCTCGGCCGACGAGGACCGGGTTTCGCTGATGCGTTCGCTGGCTGCCTCGCCGACGCAGATATTCTGGATGTTGCGGCTGCCCGGCGCGTTGCCGTCGATTTTCGCGGGGCTGGAGATCGCGATGATCTTCGCCCTTATCGGCGCCATCGTGGCCGAGTTCGTTGGCGCGCAGGCCGGGCTGGGCATGCTGATCCAGAGCATGAATTTCTCGATGGATGTCGCCGGCCAGTTCTCCGTGCTGTTCATCCTCTCGCTCATCGGCCTCAGCCTGAATGCCATCGTGCTGGCGATCCGCCGCAAGGTGGTGTTCTGGGACCGGCCGGCACCCGAAAACCGTCTTGGAGGAAAACCATGATCCGCGCCCGGATTGCTCATCTTCTGTTGCTGCCGCTGTTGCTGGCGCCAACCCTGGCGCAGGCCCAGACCGCGATCCGAGTGGGATGGTGCGCCCGCACTGTCAGTTCGGCCGCTGTCCCGTTCGCCATCGCCACCAAGCTCGGCTGGTTCGCCAGCGCCGGGTTGAAGGTGGACCTGGCGCCACTGCCGGGAAGCACCGATTGCATGAAGCTGGTTGCCACCGGGGAGTTGCCCTACGCGCTGCCGTCGATCGAGCCGCTGGCGGTACTGCGGCCGCAGGGCGTGAAGGTGAAGAACTTCTATACGGCGTACCAGGGCAACATCTATGGTCTCGCGGTGCCGGAAGCGAGCGCTATCAAGACCTTGGCCGACCTCAAGGGCAAGCGCATCGGCGTGACCGCGATGGCTTCGGGCGGGGTGCCGATCGCCCGCGCCATGGCGGCAAGCCAGGGGCTGAACCCGGATACCGATATCCGTATCGTGGCGGTCGGCGAGGGCGGGCAGGCGGCGGCGCTGGTGCGGCAGGGCGCGGTGGACGTGCTGAGCCAGTTCGACGTGATGTATGCACTGGTGGAGGCCGCCGGCGCCAAGCTGCGAATGCTGGACAACAGTTCCATCGCCAAATACCCCTCGAACGGCTTCGTGGCGCGTGAGGATCGGCTGGTGAGCCATCGCGCCGAGGCGGTGGCGCTGGCGCGGGCCTATGCGATGGGCACCATCTTCGCCGTCACCAATCCCGAGGCGGCGGTCCACATCCTGTGGGAGGTGTTCCCGCAAACCCGCGGCACCGGGCGGGCGGAGGATGCGGCGCTGGCCGAGGATATCAAGACGCTGCAGGCGCGGGCGCCGAACTGGAAGCTCGAGGCCGGCGGCGTGTCGCGCTGGGGCGAGAATTCGCTCGCCAACTATGACGCTTATGTCGACTTCCTGGTGAAGTGGAAAGTCGTGCCGGAGAAAGTCGCGGCGGGCGACCTGGTGACCAATGACCTGATCGAGGACATCAACCGCTTCGACGCGGCGGCGGTGGCGGCACGGGCGCGGGCCTGGAAGTAGGCGGCTACTCCTCGGTCTTTTCCACAAACGCCGCGGCCAGCCGCCGGTCATAGCCGCGGCTGGCCGTCAGCAGGCCGGTGCCATACTCGGTGGCGGTGCGGCCCTCGGCGAGGGCGGCGACATCAAGTTCCTCGACGATCCGGCCCTGCATCATCACCGCCAGCCTGTTACACATGTGGGCGACCACGGCGAGGTCGTGGCTCACCAGGATGCAGGTCAGGCCCCGGGCGCGGCGCAGGTCGGTGAGCAGGTTGAGGATTTCGGCCTGCACCGACACATCCAGCGCGCTGGTGGGTTCGTCCAGCAGCAGCACGCGCGGCTCCAGGATGAGCGCGCGGGCGATGGCGAGGCGTTGGCGCTGGCCGCCGGAGAGTTGGTGCGGATAGCGATAACGGAACGCCGGACCCAGACCGACCTGCTCCAGCACCTCAACAATCCGCCGGTCACGATCGCCGATGCCGTGGATGGCCAGCGGTTCGCCCAGCGTGGTGTTGACGGTGTGGCGTGGGTGGAGCGAGCCGTACGGGTCCTGGAAAACCATCTGCACGCGGCGAAAGAACGCCCGATCGGGCGGCCGGGCGAGCGCCGCGCCGGCGATGGAGATATCCCCGCTCCAAGCGGGGTTCAGCCCGCACAATGCCCGCAGCACGGTGGACTTGCCGCAGCCGGACTCGCCCACCAGCCCGAAGGTCTCCCCCTCGCGCACGGTGAAGGACACGCCGTCCACGGCATGCACCAGGCTGGCGCCGTGGCCGAAACTGATGCGCAGGGTGTTGACGTCGATCATGGCGGGTTCAGTCATTGAGCCACGCCGGATCGCGTTGCAGCACCGAAAGCCGCTCCCGCCGCGCGTCGATGCGCGGCAGGGAGGCGAGCAGGCCCCGGGTGTAGGGGTGCTGGGCCGCCGCGAGGTCCTCCGCCCGGCATTCCTCGACAATCCGTCCGGCGTACATGATCAGCACCCGATCGCAGAAACTGGCGACCAGGTTGAGGTCATGGCTGATGAAAATCAGGCCGAGGCCGCGATTGGTGACCAGTTCATCCAGGATCGCCAGCACCTGCATGCGCACGGTGACATCGAGCGCGCTGGTGGGTTCGTCGGCGATCATCAGGTCGGGCTCTGGCAGCAACATCATGGCGATCATGATGCGCTGGCCCATGCCGCCTGAAACCTCGTGCGGGTAGAGATCATAGACCCGCTGCGGATTGCGGATGCGCACCGCCTCCAGCATCGCCAGCACTCGCGCCCGCCGCTCGGCGCCGGACAGGCCGCGCCCGTCCAGCGCCTCGCCGATCTGCTCGCCCACCCGCATCACCGGATCGAGCGCGTAGCGCGGGTCCTGCATGATCATGCCGATGCGCCGGCCGCGCACCTTCAGCATCGCGTTCTCGGAGGCGCCGGCGAGATCGACGCTCTGGAACGCCATCCGCCGCGCCGAGACCGTGGCGTTGGGCGCGGTCAGGCGCAGAATGGCGCGGCCCACGGTTGATTTGCCGGACCCGGACTCGCCGACGATCCCGACCTTCTCCCGCCCGACGGTGAAACTGACGCCGCGCACGGCATGGACGATGCGCTGCGGGGTGCGGAAACGCACGTGGAGGTCATCCACGATGAGTTGCGGATCGCTCATTCGCTGCGCGGGTCCAGTACGTCCCGCAATCCGTCGCCGAACAGGTTGAAGGCGAGCGAGGTCAACAGGATGGCGATGCCGGGAACAGCGGCGATCCACCAGGCGCCGAGCATGTTCTGCCGGCCGGTGGACAGCATAGCGCCCCATTCGGGCGTGGGCGGTTGCGCGCCGAGGCCGAGGAAGCCGAGGCCGGCGGCGGTGAGGATGATGCCGGCCATGTTCAGCGTGATCCGCACCACCACCGAGGGCACGCACATCGGCACGATGTGGCGCAGGATGATGCGCATCGGCCCGGCGCCCTGGATGCGCACGGCGGCGATGTAGTCCGAGGCGCGGATGGTCAGCGTTTCCGCTCGCGCCAGCCGCGCGATCGGCGGCCAGGCGGTCAGCGCGATGGCGATCACCGCATTACCGATGCCTGGGCCGAGGGCGGCAACGAAGCCGAGCGCCAGGATGAGGCCGGGGAAGGAGAGGAACATGTCGTTGATGCGCATCAGCACGGTATCGGTCCAGCCGCCGAAATAGCCAGCCGTGGTTCCCACCGCGAGGCCGATGGGAGCGGCGATCACCGCAACCAGGGTGCTGATGTAGATGGTGATCCGCGCGCCCCAGACGATGCGGGCGAAGATGTCGCGGCCGAGTTCGTCGGTGCCGAACCAATGCTCCGCGCTCGGCGGGCGCAGGCGCAAGGCGAGGCTCTGCTCGTTGTAGCCGACGGGTGCGATCACCGGCGCCAGGATGGCCACCAGCACCAGCCCGACCAGGGTGAGGAAGCCGGCGAAGGCGAGCGGATTGGCGCGCAGCCGCAGCCATCCGTAGAAGGCGCGCTGCATGCGGGCGTGCAGGGGCGAGGTGGTGACGTCGGCGCGCAGCCATGATGTCACGGCGGTCATCGGGTGCGTGGGTCCAGCAGGCGGTAGAGCGCGTCGGCGATCAGGTTCAGGCTCACAAAGATGATCCCGATGATGAGCACGCAGGCGAGCACCGCGTTCATGTCCCCGGCCAGCAGCCCCGAGGTGAGGTAGCGGCCGAAGCCTGGCCAGGAGAACACCGTCTCGGTCAGCACCGCGCCCTCCAGCAGGAAGGCGTAAGCGAGTGCGATCACGGTGAGCAACTGCACGCGGATGTTGCGGAAGGCGTGGCGGCGCACCACCCGCCAGCGCGACATGCCCTTGGCGCGGGCGGCGATGATGTAGTCCTGCCCCAGTTGTTCCAGCATGAAGCTGCGGGTCATCCGACTGATATAGGCGAGCGAGGCATAGCCGAGGATGGACCCGGGCAGCACGATGTGGCCGAAGGCGTTGGCGAAGACCTCCCAGTTTCTCTCCAGCGCAGCGTCAACCAGGATGAGCCCGGTACGCGGCTCGATATCGTCGATGAACGCAACATCGAGGCGGCCGGGCCCGCCGACCCAGCGCAGCGAGGCGTAGAACACGATCAGCCCCATCAGCCCGAGCCAGAACGTCGGGCTCGAATAACCGAGCAGGCCAACGAAGCGGGCGACGTGGTCCAGCACGCTACCGCGATACACCGCGGCCAACACCCCAAGTGGCACCCCGATGCCGACGCCCACGATGATGGCGAAGGTGGCGAGTTCGATGGTGGCAGGAAACACCCGGCCGAGGTCGACCGCCACCTTGTTGCCGGTGAACAGCGCGTCGCCGAATTCGCCGGTCAGCATGTCGCGCACGAACATCAGGAACTGCACCACCATCGGCTTATCGAGGCCGAGGCGGTGATAGACCATGTCATAGGTCGCCTTGTCCGCCTGCTCGCCCACGATGGAGATCACCGGGTCGATCGGCAGCATTCGGCCCATGAAGAAGGTGATGGCGAGCAGGCCGAACAGCGTGACCGCCACGGACCCCGCCTGCCGGGCGGCTGCCATCAGCCAGCCCCGGCCCCCCTCAGGCTGCGCCATGCGCTACTTCGTCGCCGTGCGGTAGGCCACGTCGAACGGCGTGATGGCGAAACCCTTGACCTCCTTGCGCATCGCGATGGGGCGGATGGTCTGCACGATGTAGGCCATCGGCCCGTTCTTCATCATGTAGCGCTGGATCTCGTGATAGGCGGCGATGCGCTTGTCCGGATCGCGTTCCATCTTGGCGGCATCGGCCATCTCGTTGACCTTCGCGTCGATCCAGGACGAGCGCCAGGACGGGTATTGGGCAAGCTTGGCCTCCACCCGATTGTCCGGGTTCACCGCGTGGCGCGAGATCATGCTGTGCGCGTCCGGATAGCCGGCGCCCCAGCCGATCAATAGCACCTCGAACTCGCGCGAGCGGGCGCGGGTGAACAACTGTGCGTCCGCCATCTGCTCGAGTTGCAGGGTGACGCCGATCTTGGCGGCGTTGGACTGTACGTGCTGCGCCACCGCGGGGCTGAAGCTGTTGGCCGAGAGGATGAATTTCTTGGTGAAGCCGTTGGGGAAACCGGCTTCCGTCAGCAGCGCCTTGGCCTTCTCCAGGTCCAACTTGAACGGCTGGCCCTCGGCCTTGTCGAGCGCGCCGAAGGCACCAAGCGGCACCAGGCTGGCGCGCGGGGCGCCCTGGTATTCGAGGATGGTTTTCGCCAGCCCGTCGTAGTCGATGAGGTAGCGGAACGCCTCGCGCACCTTGGGGTTGCCCAGGATGGGGTCGAGCCCGTTGAAGGCGAGGTAGGAGTAGCCGTGCATCACGGTCTGCTCGATGTTCACCGTCGCGGCGTCATTGGCGGCGAGTGCCTTGAGGTCATCGGTGTTGAGCAGGCGGGCGACATCGATATCGCCCTGCTCCAGCAGCAGGCGCTGGGCGCCCGATTCCGGCACGTGGCGGATGATGACGCGGCGCAACTTGGCCTTTTCGCCGAAGTAGTTGTCATTGCGTTCGAGGATGACAACGTCATTGGTGTTCCACCGCGTCACCCGGTACGAGCCGACGCAGACCGGCGCAGTCTTGAAGAAGGCGTTGCCGTAGTCGCTGCGCCCGTCGGTTACCTTGGCGTTCTTGGTGCCCTCCTCGCGATCGAGGATGCCGGTGGAGCCGGAGGCGAACATGGCGGACAGCAGCAGGCCCACCGGGTAGGGGCGGTCAAGCTTGAACACCAGCGTGTGCTCATCGGTCGCCTTGATGGTCTGGGCGATGTTGTCCTTGGTGAAGCCCCATTCGGTGATGTTGGCGGCATTGCCGAAGCCGAGCATCACCGCGCGATGCAGCGACCATTCGGCGTCCTGCGCGGTGGCCTTCTTGCCCGACGGGAACTTGAGGTCGTCCCGCAGCGTCATGGTCAGGGTGAGGCCATCCTCCGAGACGGCCCATTTGGCCACCGTGCCGGGGACGATTTTCGAGGTGTCCTTGAGGTCGTAGTTGACCATCGGTTCGCACACGTTGCGGATGATGTCGTTGCCGTTGACCTCGGCAATCTGCGCCGGATCGAAGGTGATCAGCGCATCGAGGTTCCAGGCCATCACGAGGGCATCGCGCGGGGTGGCGGCCTGCACCGCGGTGCCCAGCAACGCCATCGCGCCAATCACGGCCGCCAGTTTGGTACGCATGATCGGTCCCCCCTCATTCACACGACGGGATGGTAGCCCGGTCCACATCGGTTGGCGACGGTTAACACGTTGCGATGTGCGGTTCGGCCCCACAGGATGATCTGGATCATCGCGGGGTGCCGGCCGAAGTCGTATTTGTGTCGATGGGAGGCCGCGATGATTGAACTCGTCCGAGCCAATGCGATCATGACCCGCGACCTCGTCACGGCGCGGCCACAGGACACCATGGTGACCCTGGCGCGGCGCATGGTGGAGCATCGCGTCAGTGCCCTGCCGGTGTGCGAGGCGGACGACACGTTGCTCGGCATCGTCACCGAGAGCGACCTCATTCGCCCACTTGGCGCGCCTCGGGCGCTCGACCATGGCTGGTGGATCGATGTGCTGCTGGAGGGTGGCGAGGCGGCTCCGGCCTATCTCGAATTCCTGCAACAGGCGGCCCAAAGCGCGGCCGACCTGATGACGCGGGATGTCACCACGGTGGATGAAAGCGCAAGCGTGCCGGAAATCGCCGAGCTGATGCAGCAGCATGCCATCAAGCGCATTCCGGTGGTGCGGGATGGCCGGCTTGTCGGCATCGTGGCCCGCGCGGACCTGGTCCGCGCGTTGGCGGAACTTACGGTAGCGGCACGATAGCGGCACTCATAGCGCTACGCCGAGGTCGCCGTTCTTGGGTTCCAGCGTCACGTCCCACAGGCCGCCCTCGCGGACCAGGCCGATCTGATATTCGTACATCTCCGGCCGGTACAGCGCCTCGATCGCCTCGATCACCTGGCCGCTGTCATCGAACACCTGGCGGCGCACCCAGAGCATGGCGTTGCCGGCCTCGACGCCGAGCAACGGGGCCACCACGCTGTCGGCCAGTTTGGCGGAGATGACCTGCTCGGCGCGCACCGGGGGCGATCCGGCCTCCTCCAGCAGGCGCAGCAGCGGCGCGGCGGCGAGGTCTTCGGCGGTGTAGTGGCGGCCGATTGCCTCCGGCACCCAGGCGGTGAGGTAGCTGAAGGCGACGCCACCGGCCGAGCGCAGGCGGACGGATTTCTGTACCGTGGTGCCCTGCGGCACCCGCAACGCGGCGGCCACCGAGGCGGAGGCTGAGACGTAGCCGAATTCGAGGAGCTTCACCTCGGTATGGGCGCCCATCGCCAGCAGGTTCTGGAACAGGCCGCGCAGGTTTTCCCGTCGCTTCGGCAGCTTGGGCCGCTGTGCAAAGGTGCCCGCGCCGCGCCGGCGCAGTACCAGGCCTTCCTGCTCCAGTTGCTGAAGCGCACGGCGCACCGTGATGCGCGACACCCCGTGGGCGTCGGAAATTTCGTGCTCGCCGGGCATCGGCGAATCGGGCGGCCATTCGCCCTCCACAATGCCCTGGCGCAGCAGGAGGTAGATGCGGTGATACAGCGGAAGCGGCTCGGTTTTCGCCCGCGCCCCGTTGGACGCCGCGGCGAGTCCGGCATGCTGGCGCCCCAGCGTGGTACTGCGCTTCCTACCCGCCGAATTCACCCGCGCGCCTCCCGGAGCCGTTCGATCCGGCCGCGCTCCCAGGACGCGGCGGCTCGCCCAGCCTCCGTGGCGCGGGCAGCCCAGATCCTTGCGAACAATGCCTGCCGATTTTGCATGTTGTTCCTCTATTCCGCGCGCAGCCCAATTGACAAGGCTGTCGGCTATATGTCCTAAAGATAGGACAAATCGAGAAGCACATGGCAATAAATCTTTCCCACCTCGGAGCCCGGCTGCGACAGGACGGACAGGCCAAGTCGCCGCCGCTGCTATGCCCGGGCGTCTATGATGCGCTGTCCGCCGCGATGGCCGAGCAGGCGGGGTTCGAGGCGGTCTACCTCTCCGGCGCCTCGATCGCCTACACGAGCCTCGGCAGCCCGGATATCGGCCTGGTGTCGATGACCGAGGTGGCCACGGTACTGGGGCAAATCCGCGAGCGTGTGACGCTGCCTATCCTGGTGGACGCCGATACCGGCTTCGGCAACGCGCTCAATGTGCAGCGCACAGTGCGGGTGCTGGAACGCGCCGGCGCCTCGGCTTTGCAGCTTGAGGACCAGACGTTTCCCAAGCGCTGCGGCCATTTGCAGGGCAAGTCCCTGGTCTCGGCGGCCGAGATGGTGGGCAAGATCCACGCCGCCGTGGATGCGCGCGACCAGGCGCTGATTATCGCGCGCACCGACGCAATTGCTGTCGAGGGGTTCGAGCCGGCACTCGAGCGCGGCGAGCGGTACCTTGAAGCCGGCGCGGACGTGCTTTTCATCGAGGCGCCACAGACCGCCGAGCAACTCGCCGAAGTGGCCACCCGGTTCGGCGCCCGGGTGCCGCTGCTCGCCAACATGGTGGAGGGCGGGCGCACCCCGCTCGCCAGCGCCCCGGTGCTGGGCGAAATGGGCTACCGCATCGTGATCTTCCCCGGCGGCACCGTGCGGGCGCTGGCCCATGCGTTGCGCTCCTACTTCGCCTCGCTGCACAGCGTCGGCACCACCGAGCCGTTCCGTGACCGGATGCTCGACTTCGACTCGCTCAACGCCCTGATCGGCACCCCCGAGATATTGCGCCGCGGCCAGGCCTATGATCCAGCGAACATCCTTCCCCCGAATACCCAAAAGGACTGAACCATGGACCTGGTGACGCTGGCGGTACTGAAGGGCCGGCTGGAGGGCATCGCCGACGAAATGGACGCGACGCTGTTCCGCAGCGCGTTCAACCCCACCATCGCCGAGGCGCATGACGCCTGCCACGGGCTGTATGACGCCACCTCCGGCGCCACCCTGGTGCAGGGCAAGTCGGGCCTGCCGATTTTCGTCGGCGTGATGGCGTTCGCAACCAAGGCGGTGATCGACAAATTCAACACCGAACCCGCGGGCGTGACCGATGGGGACGTGTTCATTTTCAACGACCCGTATCTCGGCGGCACCCATTTGTCGGATTTCCGACTGATCCGCCCCTATATGCGCGACGGGAAGGTGTTCTGCTGGCTCGGCAGCGTGGGCCACTGGCACGATGTCGGCGGCGCGGTGCCGGGCAACTACAACCCCTCCGCCACCGAGTATTTCCAGGAGGCGGTGCTGATCCCGCCGGTGCGGCTCTATGCCGGCGGCGATCTGCGGCAGGATATCCTGGACATCATCATGGCCGCCTCCCGGCTGCCCGATGTCGCCTATGGCGATTTGCAGGCGCATCTGGCGGCGCTCGATCTTGGTGCGGCGCGGATGCAGGCGCTGCTTGACGAATACAGCGGCGAGACGGTGGCCGAGGCGCTGTCAGAATTGCGCGCCCGCGCGGCAGCGCAGATCCGGGCGCAGATCGCGGCCCTGCCGGACGGCACCTGGTCGCACGAGGATTTCCTCGACAATGATGGGCGGGTGGACGCCCCGCTGCGCATCGCCTGCGACATCACCAAGCGCGGCGAAACGCTGCACATCGATTTCTCCCGCTCGGCGCCCACCTGCGCCGGGCCGGTGAACATCTCGCGCGCCACCACGGTGGCCAGCGTCTACGTGGCGCTGAAGCACTTGTTCCCCGAGGTGCCGGCCAATTCCGGGGTGCTCGATCCGATCGAGATCGTCATCCCCGAGGGCTCGCTGCTGGACGCCCAGCGGCCCAAGCCGACCGGGGGCTACACCGAGACCATCCTGCGCATCATAGATGTGATGTTCAGCCTGTTCGCCCGCATCGATCCCAACAGCGCCTACGGCAACGCCTATGGCACGATCAACGCGCTGTCGATCGCCGGGCATCGCAAGCTGACCGGGGCGGCGGACGGGCGGCGCTGGGTGCTGTTCCAATTCTTCGGCGGCGGACATGGCGGCAATCCGGAGGGCGATGGGCTCAGTCACGGCAACCCGCCCATCGCCACCGCCATCATCCCGCCGGTGGAGGTGATGGAGGCGGCCTACCCCGTGCTCTATCGCCAGTGGGCGCTGCGGCCGGGATCGGGCGGGGCAGGCCAGCATCGCGGTGGGCTGGGGGCAATTTACGAGCTTGAGATGCTTGAGGATGAGGCCGAGGCGTTCGTGTTCGCCGAACGCGCCCGCTTCGCGCCGCAGGGCGTGCTGGGCGGCGGGCCGGGGGCGATGAACCACATCGTCTACGGGCCGCCCGCGGCGATGCAGCCGCCGCCGCTTGGCTCCAAGGTGGTCGGCGTGCATCTGCATCGCGGCGATCGTATCCGCCTGTCCAGCCCCGGCGGCGGCGGCTGGGGCGATCCGGCGCTGCGCGACCCGGAGGCCGCCGCGCGCGACCGCCGGCTGGGTTATGTGGTCGACGGGGAAACGCCATGAGCGCCGAAATGAAGACGGCTGGGCGGCTGGTGGTCGGCGTCGATGTCGGCGGCACCTACACCGACTTGTTCCTTTACGACGAAGCCACCGGCACCGCGCGCGTCGGCAAGGTGCCGAGCACGCGCGGGCAGGAGGCGGTGGGCTTCGTGTCCGGCATTTCGGACCTCGCCGCGCTGCCGGAGATCTCGGCCATCGTGCACGGCACCACGGTAGGTACCAACGCCCTGCTGGAGCGCAAGGGCGCCCGCGCCGGGCTGATCACCACCGCCGGGTTCCGTGACGTGCTGGAAATGCGCCGCCGCGACCGGCGCCAGACCTGGGGCCTCACCGGCAATTTCACCCCGGTGATCGAGCGCGACATGCGCGCCGAGGTCGCCGAGCGCACCATGGCTGACGGCACCATCCTGACCGAAATCGACCCCGAGGAAATCCGCGCCACCGCGCTGCGCCTGCGCGCGGCTGGCGCCGAGGCGTTGTGCGTGGTGTTCCTGCACAGCTACGCCAATCCTGCCAATGAGCGCGCCGCCCTGGCGGTGCTGCGCGAGATCTGGCCCAACAAGCACATCGCGATATCGAGCGACATTCTCCCCGAAATCCGCGAATTCGAGCGCACAAGCACCACCGCGCTGAACGCCGTGCTGCAACCGGTGGTCGGCGGCTACGTCGGCGCGCTGGACGCGACGCTGCGGCGGAACGGGTTCGGCGGCGAGTTCCTCATCGTACAGTCCAACGGCGGAGTGATGAGCGTCGACATGGCGCAGGCGTTGCCCGTGCGCACGGCGCTGTCGGGGCCGGCGGCGGGTGTGATCGCGGCGGCGCATATCGCGGTGGCGGCGGGGTTCCCCGATGTGATCACCGGGGATGTCGGCGGCACCTCGTTCGATGTCTCGCTGGTGGCAGGCGGGGTGCCGGCGCTGGCGGCGCAGTCGACGCTGGATTTCGGCCTGGTGGTTCGCACCCCGATGATCGAGATCACCACGATCGGCGCCGGCGGCGGCTCGATCGCGCGGGTGGATGCGAGCGGGCTGCTGCAGGTGGGGCCGGAAAGCGCGGGCTCGGTGCCCGGCCCGGTGTGTTATGCGGCGGGCGGCACGCGGGCGACGGTGACCGATGCCAACGTCGTGCTGGGGCGGATCAACGCCGAGCGGCCGATCGGCGGCAAGCTCGCCCGGCTGGACCGCGATGCGGCGGCGGCGGCGATCGAGGAGCAGGTCGGCAAGCCGCTGGGTCTCGGGGTGATGGAGGCGGCGGAGGCCATCCTCCGCGTCGCCAACGCCCACATGGCCGGCGCGCTGCGGCTGGTGTCCATTGAGCGTGGGCATGATCCGAAGAAATTTACCCTGATGCCGTTCGGCGGCGGCGGCGCGCTGCATGCCGGGGCGCTGGTGCGCGAAGTCGGCCTGGCGCGTGCCCTGGTGCCACGCTTCCCCGGCGTCACCTCGGCGCTGGGCTGCGTCATCGCGGACATGCGGCATGACCGGGTGCACACCCTCAACCGCCTGCTGGACGATATCGATCCGGCCGGCCTGCGGGCGGAAATGGATGCGGCGGCGGCCACCCTCGGCGCCCTGCTGGAACGCGCCAGCGTGGCGTTCACCGGGCGCAGCGTGCTGCATGAACTCGACATGAGCTATCTCGGCCAGACCCATACCGTCGCCGTGCGGCTGCCGCTGGCGCCCGACGGCAGCGGCGCGTTGACCCGCGAGGGCATCATCGAGGCCTTCGTCGCCGTCTATCGCGGCGCCTATGGCCGCATCCTACCCGGCGTGCCGATGCGGGTGCTGAACCTGCGCAGCGCGGTGATCGGCCATCGCCCGAAGATCGACCTCGCACCGCTCGCCCCGGGCGCCGATGCCACCTACGAGGCCGCCCAGCGCGGCACCAGGCGCGTCTGGTTCGGCGGCTGGCGGGATGCGGTGGTGCTCGATCGCCTGGCCCTGCCGGTTGGCTGCGTCGTGCCTGGTCCGGCGGTATTGGAACAGCCGGACACCACCATCCTGGTCGAACCGGGCATGACCGGACGTGTCGACCCCCTCGGCAACCTGATCCTGGAGCGCGCATGAACGAAGCACCTGAAACCTGGTCGGACTGCGCGCTGCTGCTGTGCGACCTGCAGAACGACTTCATCCACCCCGATGGCGCCTATGGCCGGGCCGGCCAGGGGGCTGCCGCGATCGCCGCCGTTCCCGCGCGGGTAAAGCCGCTGGCGGATGCGATGCGCGCCCATGGCGGATGGATCGTGTCCACGCATTTCACCCTGGTGCCCGGGCGGGGCGGCGAGCCGTTCATCTCGCCGCACCTGAAGCGGCTGCGGCCCTTCCTCAAGCGGGGGGATTTCGCGCCCGCCTCGTGGGGACACGCGCTGGTTGACGAGCTTTGCCCGCCCGATATCGCCGTCGAGAAAATCGCCTATTCGGCGTTCTACATGAGCCGGCTGGACTGGGTTCTGGGCCGCGCCGGCATCCGCCGCCTGATCGTCAGCGGCATCGTCACCAATGGCGGCGTCGCCAGCACGGTGCGGGACGCCGCGGTGCGGGATTTCGAGGTCACCGTGCTGTCGGACGGCTGTGCTGCTTTCGACGACGTTACCCACGAAATCGCGGTGAAGGCGCTCGCGCCGGTGGCCAAGATCGCCACCGTGGCCGAAACCCTTGCCCGCTTCGGCTGACACATCCCAGGAGGCCCCGATGCCCAGGAAACTCACCGACCAAGCCGTCGCCAAATACGCTCGCGACGGCTACTGCGACGCCATTCCGGTACTATCGCCCACCGAAGTGGCGCGCTACCGGGCGGAACTGGAGGCCTGGGAGCGCTCGGTCGGCCATCCGCTCGGCTGGCCCGAGAAATCCAAGTCCTACCTGCTGTTCGACTGGGCGGACCAGATCGTGCACCACCCCGCGGTGCTCGATGCGGTGGAGGACCTCATCGGCCCCGATATCCTGGTCTACCACTCGACCACCTGGATCAAGGAGCCGAACACCGAGGCCTACACGCTGTGGCACCAGGACGGGCCGTATTTCTTCCTCGATCCCGCCTTGCACGTCACCGCCTGGGTGGCGCTGTCGGACGCCACGGTGGAGGCCGGCTGCATCCATGTGCTGCCCGGCAGTCATCACCAGGGGCCGCTGCGGCATGAAGATGCGCCGGGGCCGAACAACATGATCAAGCGCGGCCAGGGCATCCCGGGCTACGATCATGAGACAGGCGTGCCGGTGCCGGTGATGGCCGGGCAGATGTCGCTGCATCACACCAACCTGCTGCACACCTCGCGCGGCAACCATTCGAAGGATCGGCGGATCGGCTTCGGGATCAGCTACATCCCCACCAGCGTGCGCCCCACCGGCCGCTCGATTCCGAGCGCGCTGCTGGTGCGCGGCACCGATCGGTTTGGCCACTTCGGCGCCGAGCAGCGCTTGGGCGCGGCGATGAGCGAGGCGGCGGTGGCGGCACATGCGGAGGCCAATGCGCGGTTTCGGGCTTTGCAGGATAGCCCATCTTATTCACGGCGTGGCAGGGATTCGCTGGCGGGCGTCGCGTAAGGCGTTGATCACGTTTAAGGACTGGGTGTCGAAGCCATCCTTTCCACGCGAACGCGCCGAGCCACACCCGCCATGTCCGACGATACTGTCC
>CAIMWH010000342.1 GCA_903845065.1 uncultured Rhodospirillales bacterium
CGCGCAGGGTGGCGAGCGCCTCGGTCATGCGGGATTGGTCCCAGGACACCTTTTTTGCGGTGTCGGCGATGACCTCGCAGCCGTTCTCGGTGATGCGGACGCGGCCGGTGTCCTTGCCCTCGGCGCGGCGCAACGTGGCGGCGGCGTCGCCGAACCGCTGGTGCAACGCGAGGCTCATCAGGTCGCCGAGCCGTTTCGCCTCGGCTTTCATCTCGTCGACGTCCTCGGCCAGCGCGGCGAGCTGGTCGACGGGCAAACGGGCGATCTGCGGCACGTCCATGCCCTGCAAATCGGCCAATCGGGGTCTGTTGTTCAACGTATGTTCTCCATTCGGGGTGAGGGCAGGCGCAGGCGGGGCGATCCGCGGTGTCAGGCGACGTCGCGGGCGATGGCGTCGTTGGCGGGAACCGGGCCGCATTCGAGGCCACGGCGGCGCTCGCTGCGGGCGGTGTCGGTATCGGCATCGACCCGGGCGCTGCGGCCGGCGATCTCAAGCCAGACATGCAGCGGCAGGACGACGAAGGGGGCGGCGCGGTCGCGCCAGAGGAACAGGGCGTCATTGCCGCCAAGCCAGCGCTCCAGGGTGCGGAACCCATCGCCGTCGCCACGGGCCTTGACCTCGGCCTTCACCGGCGCGGCGCCGCGAACGTAGAGATCGACGTCGGCGCCGTTGCCGCGGTAGTGCGTGGCACCGGACAGCGGCACCCGCTCGGCGCGCAGGCCGCATTTGCTGTGGAGGTCGACGATGGCGCGCTCGCGGCGCAGGCCCTTGTCACGTGATGCTTTTCCCATGGGTTGCTCCTCACGCCGCCGCTTGCACTGGCACATGAACCGCGGGCGGCAGGTGCCGTCGCGGCGCGCCTGACCGCGACGGGCGCACCCGCGCCTTAATCGCGAGATAGGCGACCTGGCCGTCATCGAGGCGCTGCTGGACGGCGATCACCGCTCCCTGCTCGACCAGGGCCATGACCCGGTGGGCGGTGCTGTTGAGTTCAGCGCGCGCCGCGGCGCTCAGGTTCGACATGTCCGGCGAGCGGTCGGAGGCGAGGTGGCCGACGTGATAGATCGAGCGTGCACCGGGCGTGGCCAACTCGAGCCACGTGAGCAGTTCGGTTTCACCAGAGATAAAATCGCGAGTTGGATTGGTGTTCTTCATCCCCATTGAAATACAGGACGGAGGATTCGGGGCCAATTCGCATGTTTTCGCTCTGCTTCGCGCGCGAACCGGGGAGAAAACAAAGTAATCGGCGCGTGATCCTGCGAAGCCGCGCTGTTGTGATGGAGCGTTCACCGGGCCATCTCCTGCTTCTTCGCCGCCTCGTAGGCTTCGACGTCTGCAAGGCGATAGACGACGCGTCCGCCGATCTTCAGGAACTGCGGTCCCTCCTGAAGCCAGCGCCAACGTTCCAGTGTCCGCGCGCTGATGCGCCAGCGCTGCGCCAAGTCATCTTGCGTGAGGTGCCTGACCGGCATGTTCCCCTCCTGTGGGTATCGGCGGTAACGGAGGAGAGGATGAACCGCGACCCGAGGTCCTGTAGTCGTGACCGCCGGGGGATCGTCGGGGGATGGGGTGGGGATCAGCGGGGGATGGGCGGGGGATCGGTTTGCGCAGAACTACGCAATGCGCAGGCTGTACTTTCCGCGGCGGTCCGAGATAAGCAGCTTGCCCCAGCAGGGGTGGCCGCCAAACAGGTTGCGCATCTTCCCCTCGGCATCCTTCGAACCCGCCTGGGCGAGCGTGGCCTTGCCCGACTGCGAGGGACGTCCAGCCATTGCTGCCTGGTGCAGAATACGGATCACCCCGCGATTGACGTCACCGGTGAAACAGAACGACTCTCCGCGAAGCCGAACCTCCGAGTAGTCCGGTGCGTGCCAGAACACCTCGCCGTCCATCGGCCGCGGTGTCGGGGCGGCTACCGGTCCATCTGCTGCATCCTGCCGACAACTGCGACAGGCGCTGTGGTCGGTCCGGCCGGCCATGTCCAGGCAACGGCGTATCTTGCCGCCGATGTCCTGGCCCCCGGCGCTCAGCGGCTTGAGGATGAAGTCGTCAATGCCGCCCTTGAAGGCGCCGATGACGTTCTCCGGATCCCTGCCGTGCCCGCTGACGACGAGCACCGGGACAAGATGCATATCGTTCGCCTTCCGCGCCGGGAAGCGCTCCCGAAGCTCGCGCACGACCGCCATGCCGGACTCGACGCGCGGCTTGATCGACTGGCGATCGGCCTTGATCTCCAGGTCGACCAGCGCGTAGCAGAACCCGCCCTGCTCCAGCAGCGCGCGGGCATCCGCCAACGTCTCGGCGTGCATGTAGTCATGGCCGAGGGCGCGCAACAGGTCGCCGATCTCCGCGGCCATCTCGGGTTCGTCCTCAACGATGAGGGCGACGTGGCGCTCGCTCATGCCCTCACTCCTCCCCGCGGCCCTGTTCGATCGGCAGTACGATCACGACGGTGGTGCCGACGCCAGGCTGGCTCTCGATCGACAGCGTGCCATGGTGGTCCATCTCGATGAGCTTCTTGGCCAGCGGCACGCCAAAGCCCATGCCATTGGGCTTGCCCGTGCTGTAGAGGACCACACAGTCCTTCAGGGTCTGCTCGCTCATGCCACACCCGTTGTCGGACACCGTCAGCCGGACATGGGTACTCCCTTGTGGCTCCGCCGATATGCTCAGCACGCCGCGACGCGGCAGGCCGTCGCAGGCCTCGACTGCGTTGACGATGATGTTGATCAGAGCTTGGGTCAGGCGCGAGTGGCTGCTCTCCGCCTTCACGCCGTCGGCCACGGCCAGGCGCACATCAACACTGCCGGCACTACCAATGTGGCTCAACGCCAGCTCGACC
>CAIMWH010000343.1 GCA_903845065.1 uncultured Rhodospirillales bacterium
AGGGGTGCGGGCCGGCGACGGTGCCGATGATGTAGAATGTGTCACGCACGTTCGCGACCCAGTCGCGCAGCGCCTCGTTCATCGCGTCCTTCAGCGTGGCGGCCCCCGAGGTGACGGGCTTCACCTCGGCGCCAAGCAGCTTCATGCGGAACACGTTGGGCGCCTGACGCGCAACGTCCGTCGCGCCCATGTAGACGGTGCAGGGCAGGCCGAAGAGGGCGGCGACCGTGGCGGTTGCCACGCCATGCTGGCCGGCGCCGGTTTCGGCGATGATGCGGGTCTTGCCCATGCGTTTGGCCAGGATGATCTGGCCCATGCAGGAGTTGATCTTGTGCGCGCCGGTGTGGTTCAGCTCGTCGCGCTTGAAGTAGACCTTGGCGCCGCCGAGGGATTTCGTCAGGCGCTGGGCGAACCACAGCGGGCTCGGGCGGCCGACGTAGTTTTTCAGGTAATCGTCGAGTTCGCGCTGGAAGCTCGGGTCGGCCTTGGCCGCGTTGTAGGCCTGCTCGACCTCAAGAATGAGCGGCATCAGCGTTTCGGCGACGAAGCGCCCGCCGAATTCCCCGAAACGGCCCCGCTCGTCGGGACCGGACCGCAAACTGTTCGCGCCAAACGACTTGTTCAAGACAGAACTCCCTCAAGAGCGGCCCTCATAGCGCAGGGGGCGGCGCAGGGCAAAACCGGAGGTTTACGGCCGCTTGTCGAGGCTGGGCCGCACCAGGCCATGATAGGCGATGAAGCTGCCGATGCCGCCGGCGCCCATGAACAGCGCCATCGGCAGGATGGAGTGGTTCAGCAACATGCCCGCCACCGCGCCGAAACTGGCGCCGCAGCCGAACTGGATCACCCCGAGCAGCGAGGCCGCGGTGCCCGCCATGTGCGGATAGCGCTGCAAGGCGCAGGCGGTGCCGTTGGGGGCGACGAAGCTCATGCCGCCGATCAGCGCCGATGACAGCACGGCGAACGGCACCCAGCCGAGCAGGCCGGTGGTGCTTTCGACGATGCCGCAAATTATCAGCGCCACGCCGGCCAGGCCAGGGCCCCAGGTGGCGCGGCGGAGCATCACTTCGGCGCCCACGCGGCGGGTGAGGCGGGAGTTGATGGCGGCCCCCGCCGTCATCGTCAGCACGCAGGTGCCGAACACCACGGAGTAGGTGGTGGGGGACAGGCCGTAGATGCCGATCAGCACGAAGGAGGACAGCGAGATGAAGGAGAACATGGCGCCGAACAGCAGCCCGGCGGTCAGCGCGTAGCCGATGAACAGGCGGGAGGCGAGCAGTTCGCCGAAGCGGCGGATGATGCCGCCAAAGGCCAGCGGGCCGCGCATGTCCGGCCGCAGGGTTTCGCGCGTGACCAGCAGGGCCATCACCATGGAGGCGACGCCGAACAGCGTCAGCGTGGTGAAAATGGCTCGCCAGCCCCACAGCGCCATCACCTGGCTGCCGATCAGGGGGGCCAGCATGGGGGCCATGCTGGTGGAGACCATCATCACCGACATCACCTGGGCCGCGCGATCCCGCTCGGCGAGATCGCGCACCATGGTGCGGGCCATCACCGGGGGGGCGCAGGCGGCGAGGCCCTGGACGAAGCGCAGCGCGATGAGTTGCAGCGGGCTCTGCACCAGCAGGCACAACAGGCTCGCGATGACGTAGAGGCCGACCCCGGCCAGCAGCACCGGGCGGCGGCCGAAATAGTCGCCGAGCGGGCCGTAGAATATCTGGCCGAAGCCGAATGCCATCATGAAGGCGGACAGGCTGAGTTGCACCTCGGAGGCGGAGGTGCCGAATTCGGCCTGGATGGTGGGGAACGCCGGCAGGTACATGTCGATCGACATCGGCGCGAAGGCGCTGAGCATCGCCAGCGTGCCCACCATCAGCGGGGTCAGGGCGCCTCGGGGCGCGGGGGGCGTTGTCATTGCGGTCACGCTGCGATCTCAGGTTGTTGCGCGGAGTTCACCATGCGGCGCACGGCGGCTCAACGGCCGCCGGCGCGTTTACGTTGTGCGTTTTCGCCTAGCCGCGCTTGCGCTGCGGCGGGCCGCCGGGCTTGCGGTGGAACGGGCGCGGCGCGCGGGCGGGCATCGGGCCATCGCCGGCCTGGGTGATGCGGGGCTCGTTGGGCGGCAGGTCGGCGGTGGCGGCGGTGAACTCGTCGGACACGTCCCGGCTGATTTCGAACCGCGTGTCGGTGTCGAACACCCGGATGGTGCCGATATCGCGCTTGGTGATGCCGCCGAGGCGGCACAGCAGGGGGACGATCCATTTCGGGTCGGCGCGGCTGTTGCGGCCGACGGCGATGCGGAACTGGACGAAGTCGCCGCCACCGGCACTGCCTTCGCTGGTTTCGGCGGAGCGGATGTAGGGCTTGCGCTCATAGGTGGGCCGTTCGCCCTGGGTGGGCTCGCGCGCGCCGCGCGGCGGCGGCGGGGCGTCGGGCTGGTAGGTCTGGCCGACATAGGCGGGCGGCGGCAACTGGCGGCGATAGAGGCGCAGCAGTGCGGCGGCGAGCACCACCGGATCGTGGGCGGCGAGCAGCGCCTCGGCATCGATGCGTTCCTGGCCCTCGGGGGCCTCCAGCATCGGATCGCTCAGCAGGCGCTCGCGGTCCTTGACGTGGATTTCCTCGGCCGAGGGGGCGTTGGACCAGGTGGCGCGGACGCGGGCCGAGGTGGTGACCTGCTCGCCGCGACGGCGCTTGGAATGCGGCACCAGCAGCACCGAGACGCCCTTGCGCCCTGCGCGGCCGGTGCGGCCGCTGCGGTGGAGCAGGGTTTCGGGGTTGGTCGGCAGGTCGGCGTGGACGACGAGATCGAGCGCCGGCAGGTCGAGCCCGCGGGCCGCGACATCGGTGCAGACGCCGACGCGGGCGCGGCCGGAGCGGAGCGCATCGAGGGCCGAGGTGCGTTCGTGCTGGCTCAGTTCGCCCGACAGCATCACGGCGGAGAAGCCGCGTTGTACCAGGGCGGAATGCAGCCGGCGGGTGGCATCGCGGGTGGCGCAGAACACCAGGGCGCCGGGGGCTTCGTACCAGCGCAGGGTATTGATCAGCGCGGCTTCCACCTCGTGACCCGAGATCACCATGGCGCGGTATTCGATGTCGTCATGGGGCGTGGTGCGGTCGATGGTGTCGATGCGGAGCGCGTTGCGCTGGTATTTGCGGGCCAGGTTGGCGATGTCGTGCGGGATGGTGGCCGAGAACATCAGGGTGCGCCGCTCGGTGGGCGCGGCCTGGAGGATAAATTCGAGTTCCTCCTGGAACCCGAGGTCAAGCATTTCGTCGGCCTCGTCGAGCACGATCACCTTGAGGGCGGTGAGGTCGAGATTGCCACGGCGCAGGTGGTCACCGAGGCGGCCGGGGGTGCCGACGACGATGTGGCAGCCGTTCTGGAGCAGCCGCGCCTCGCGCCGGATGTCCATGCCGCCGACGCAGGAGGCCATGCGGGCATCGGAATACAGCCACGCCAGCTCGTTCTCCACCTGGAGGGCGAGTTCGCGGGTGGGGGCGATCACCAGGGCGATGGGGGCGCCGGGCTGTGGCAGCTTGCCGCCCGGCATCAGGGTCGCGGCGGCGGCGAGGCCGAAGGCGACGGTTTTGCCGGAGCCGGTGCGGGCGGAGACCAGCAGGTCACGCCCTTCCGCTTCGGGCTGGAGGACCGCGGACTGCACTTCGGTGGGTTCGAGGTAGGAACGGGCGATCAGTGCTGCGTCGAGCACCGGGTGTACTAATGGAAACGTCATCGCCGCGACTTAGGCCGATTGGGGCGTCCGCGCCACTGAATCCAGGCCGTCCTGGCCGGCGGGCTGCTATACGCGCGCGGCGGGTGGGGCGAGTTCGATGACCGGGCCGGCGGCGGCGCGGGCGTCCTCCGGGTCATGGGTAACGAGGAGCGTCGGCAGGTTGCGGGCGCGGGCGGCGGCGAGGACGAAGCCGCGGAAGCGGTCTCGCAGGGCGGCATCGAGGCGGCCGAAGGGTTCGTCGAGCAGCAAGGCGCGGGGGCGGGAGAGCAGCACGCGCATCAGCGCCACCCGCGCGCGCTGGCCGCCGGAGAGGGTGGCGGGGTCCCGGTGTTCGAGGCCGGGGAGTTCGGCTTCGGCCAGGGCGGCGCTGATGGCGGCGCGGCGGGCGGTGCGGCCGCGCAGGCTGGGATGCAGGCCGAACAGCAGGTTGCCGGCGACGCTCATGTGGGGGAACAGCAGGTCATCCTGGAAGAGGATACCGATGCCGCGCCGGTGGGGCGGTTCGCGGGTGACATCGCGCCCGTCGATCAGGACGCGGCCGGTGGCGGTCATGCCGCCGGCCAGTGCGCCGCTGGCGAAGGCGAGCAGGCTCGATTTGCCAACGCCGCTGGGGCCCATCACGGTGACCACTTCGCCGGAGGGGACAGCGAGGGAGACGTTTCGCAGCAAAGTGCGGGGGCCGACGCTCAGCGTGACAGCTTCGAGGGCGAGGGTCATTGCAGGGCCATGCCGCGGCGGTGGCGGGCGGTCCAGGCGGGCAGCAGGATGGCGGCGGCATAGGCCAGCAGGGGCAGCATGGCCTGGAGCAGGGCGCTGGCGGCGCCGATGCGGCGGTCTCCGCCGGAGGAAAGGGTGACGGCCTCGGTCGCCAGGGTGGCGACGCGGCCGGCGCCGGCGAAGAGGGTGGGCAGATAGAGGCCGGCGGAGACCGCGAAGCCGACGGCGCCCGCCGCCAGCAGCGGGCGCAGCATCAGCGGCAGCGTGATCCGCAGCAGCACGCGGGCCGGCGAGGCGCCCAGTCCGGCGGCGGCGCGGGCGAGGCGGGGATCGAGCGCGCGCCACGGGTCGGCGAGCGAGAGGAAGACGTAGGGCAGCACGAACACCAGGTGCGACCAGACCAGGGCGAGGGCGCCGCCATCGAGGTTCGCGCGAACCAGCATTTGCTGGAAGCCGGAGAGGAAGGCGATCTGCGGGACCAGCAGGGGCAGATAGAGCAGCGCCAGGGAGCGGCCGGGGCGGGTGCCGGTGCGTTGTTCGCGCTCCAGGCACAGGGCGGCGAGGAGGAGGGCCAGGATCGTCGCGGCCAGGCCGATGCCGATGGTGGCGAGTAGCGGGCCGCGCAGCATCGGGGCCTGCCAGGCGGCGGCGGACCAGCGCGCCGGCAGCACATCGGGGAAGCGCCAGGCGCCGGCGAAGGACCACAAGGCCAGCACCGCCAGCGCGCCTGCGCCGAGCAACGCCAGGAGGATGGCAGCACACATCGACGCCGCGTCGGCCGCCGATCCGGTGCCGCCGCGCCGTCCGGTGCGGCTGGCGGCGGTGCCGATGCGGGCGGCCACGCGCTCGATCAGCAGCAGCAGCCCCAGCCCGGCGGCGACGATACCGGCCAGCAGCAACGCGCCGGCGCAGGCCGGGAACCAGCGGGCGAGGTCAGCATCGGCGAACAGGCGCAGCACCATCACCGCCAGGGTGGGCGGCGCGGAGGGGCCAAGGATCAGCGCCACGTCCACCACCGAGAGCGAGAACGCCAGCACCGCCATTACGGGCAAGCGCATCTGCGGCCAGATGCGTGGCAGCACCACCAGCGCCCAGGCGCGCCATGGGCCGTAGCCCAAGGCGGCGGCCACCCGGCGCGCGGCCATGGCATCGGCCTGGGCGAGGGCGGCCAGGATGGCGAGGAGCAGATAGGGGATTTCCTTGAGGCATAACCCGACGGTGAGCGCGATGCCCCAGGGGTCCTGCACGGTGGCGAGGTCGGGCGGGGTGGACCAGCCGGTCAGCCAGGGCGAGAGCAGGCGGGCGAGCCAGCCACTCGGGGCGATGAGGAAGCCGAGGCCGATCGCCATCGCCGCATGGGGGGTGGCGAGCAGCGGCGCCAGCAGGGCGGTCACCACGCGGGCCATCGCCGGGCGCCGGGCCGCCACCGCGAGGGCCAGGGCGACTGCGAAGGAGGCGGTGGTGGCGGCGAGGCCGGTGCCGATGGTGAGCGCCACGGCGCGGCCGAGGCCGGGGCTGGCCAGCAGGTCCCGCCAGGGTTGCAGGGACGGCGCGTGCCCGCCCAAGGCCGGCAGCCAGCCGAAGGCGGGCAGCACGGTGGCGGCGAGGCCGGCGCCGATCGGCACCAGCATCGCGGCCAGCAGCAGCACCGGGGCGAGCGGGATCACGCGGCGAACCGGCGTTCCCACTCCGCGGTCAGCCGGGTCATCCAGGTGGGGTGCGGCTCGGGCAGGGCCGGGCCGAGTTCGGCGTCGGTGAGGAGGGCGGGTATCGGGCGGGCGGCGGCGAAGCGGGCGCGGTCGGCTTGGGGGAGGCGATCGAGCGCCAGCACGGTGGGGCTGCCGAGGATTTCGGGGTCGGCGGCGCGGGCCTGGGCCACCGGGGACAGCAGGAAGTTCGCCAGCACCATGGCGGCTTCCCGGTTGGCGGCGTTGAAGGCGATGGCGTTGAAGCTGCAATTGCCGATGGTGCCGCCATCCGGCATGAAGGTGCGCACGGTGGGCGGCAGGGTGCCGGAGGCGATGGCGGAGACCGCCTCGGCGGGGTTGAAGGAGATCATGATGTCGATCTCGCCGTCATTCAGCAGGGCCCGCAGCGCTGCGCCGCCTTCGGGGAAGTTGGTGCCGCGCCGCCACAAGGCGGGCCGCAGGGTGGTGTACCACGCCCACAGCGGCGCCGTCATCACGGTGAAATTCTCGCCGGCGGGCGAGGCGAGGGCGGCGCGGTCGGGCGCGAGTTCCACCAGTGCCTGCTTGAGAAAGGTGGCGCCGAGGAAATTGCGCGGATGCGGATGGGCGAGGCGGCCGGGGTTGGCCGTTGCCCATGCCCCGAGTGCGGCCATGCTGCGGGGCGGCTGCTTCACCCGCGCGCCGTCGGCGATGAAGACCACGCGGGCCATGCGCCAGGGGATTTCGAACCCCTCGGTGGGCACGGTGAAATCCACCACCGTTGGCTTGGTCACCCGTTCCACCAGGGCGGCGTTGGGCAGGGTATCGAGCACCGGGCCGAACAGCAGGCCCTGCTCCTTCATGGAGAGGAAATTCGGCCCGTTGATCCACACCAGGTCAACCGAGCCGCCCTCGGTGCGCCCGGCCGCTTTTTCGGCGACGACGCGGGCCACCGCCTCCGACGTATCGCGCAGGCGGACGTGGTGGACGTCGATGGCGTGGCTGGCGCGCACCTGCTCGCCGACCCAGGCGATGAAGGCGTTGGTGCGGTCATCGCCGGCCCAGGCGTTCCAGAACACCGGCTTGCCGCGCGCCGCCTGCTCGATGCTCGTCCAGTCGGCGGCCCGGGCGGGAAAAGCGAGGGACGCGGCGGCGGTGGCGAGCACGGTGCGGCGGGCGAGGGTCATGCGGGGGTCCCATTCGAGCGGTTCGCGGCAACGGTAGAACGGGCGGCGGCGCGGCATAAGGGCCCTGGCGTCAGGCCTCGGCGGCGTCATCCGGGGCGCGGCGGTCCCGGAAGAGGCTCGGGTGGAGCGGCAGGGCGGTGGTGGCCTTGATGGTTTCCATGGCGAAGCGGGAGGTGACGTTCTTCAGCGGGGTCGCGGCGATGAGGCGTTTGTAGAAGCGGTCGAACGCCGCCATGTCATGCACCGCCACCCGCAGGAGGTAATCGACGTCCCCGGCCATGCGGTAGAGTTCCATCACCTCCGGCATGGCGGAAACCGCGGCGGCGAAGCGTTCCAGCCACTCGGGCGTGTGGTCCCCGGCCTCCACCGCGACGAACACCGTCAGCGATGCGCCCACCCGCACCGGATCGAGCAGGGCCACGCGGCCGGTGATGATGCCGGCCTGCTCCAGCTTCTGGATGCGCCGCCAGCACGGGGTGGGTGAGAGGCCGACCCGCTCGGCCATCTCGTTGACCGAGAGGTTGGCGTTTTCCTGGAGGATGGTGAGCAGCTTGTGGTCGATTTCGTCCATGGCGGTGGTCCTGGGGGTGGAAGGGCGTAGCGCGCAATGGGGCGGGCGGAGGCGTTTTCACTCCCGGCGCCCGGCGGGTTGGTAGGGTTTTGCATTTTACGGTCTACCACGCAAATACGATTGAATACCGTTCATTCATGGTGAAATCATGCTCAGGCCTTCACCGCCCGGCAGGAGTTTCACCATGTTCCAGTCCCATGTCATCGAGGTTACCGGCATCTTCGCCGGCGTCGCCATCACAGTTCCCGGCCGCTTTCGCTTCGTCGCCATTGACCAGCGGGTGGCCGATCTGGACGCGACGGAGTGGCCGACGCTGGCCGATATACGGCGGGTGGTGCTGGGCATGATGGCCCGCAACGGGCATCTGCCGGCACCGTCCGGCGCGAACTGATCCACAGTCATCAAACGGAAAATAGATCGCCATGAGTGGATCGACCGACACGGCCACACCGCCGGCCCTGCTGGCGCTTGGCGCGCCGCGCTGGGCCTTCCCCGCGCCTGACCTGCGCCGCTTTGTCTCGCCGTTGGTGCTGGTGGGGGTGTGGCAGGCCGCCTCGATGCTCGGGATGATTTCGCCGCGCACCCTGGCTGCCCCCTCGGCGGTGCTGGCGACGGCGTGGGGGTTGGCGGTTTCGGGCGAACTGGGGCACCACCTCGCGGTCTCGCTGGGGCGCATCGGGCTTGGGCTGGCGATCGGGGTGAGCCTCGGCACCGGCTTTGCCCTGGTCGCCGGGCTGTCGCGGTGGGGCGAGGAGATCGTGGACGCGCCGATCCAGATGATCCGCACGTTGCCGTTCCTCGGGCTGGTGCCGCTGTTCATCCTGTGGCTGGGCATCGGGGAGGCGCCGAAAATCGCGCTGGTGGCGCTGGGGACCAGTTTCCCGATCTACCTCAATTTGTTCGCCGGCATCCGCGGGGTGGACGCGAAGTTGGTGGAGGCGGCGCGGGTGTTCGGGCTCGATCAGCGCGGCCTGATCCGCCACGTGATCCTGCCGGGCGCGTTGCCGTCGGGGCTGGTGGGGCTTCGCTATGCGCTCAGCGTGGCGTGGCTGAGCTTGGTGATCGCCGAGCAGATCAACGCGAGCGCGGGCATCGGCTACCTTATCAATGACGCGCGGGATTTCCTGCGCACCGACATCATCGTGGTGGGGCTGCTCGTCTATGCCCTGCTCGGTCTGCTCGCGGATGCCGTGGTGCGCATGCTGGAGCGGCGCGCCCTGGCCTGGCGGCCGGTGCTGCTGAAGGAGCGGGTGCGATGACGACCGCCGTGCGGGTGCGCCGGCTGACCCGTCGCTTTGGCGCCAATACGGTGCTGGACGGGCTTGATCTCGATCTGGCGCCTGGCCAGTTTGTCGCCCTGCTCGGCCGCAGCGGGTCCGGCAAGACCACCCTGTTGCGGACGTTGGCGGGCCTCGATGCGGTTCCGGCCGAGGCTGTGGTGGAGGTGCCGCATCCTACCGCGGTGGTGTTCCAGGAGCCGCGGCTGCTGCCGTGGAAGCCGATCTGGCGCAATGTGGCGCTCGGGCTCGCCGGGGGCGATGCGCGTGGCCGGGCGCAGGCGGCATTGCGCGAGGTGGGGCTGGAACGCCACCTCGATGCGTGGCCGGCGACGCTTTCGGGTGGCGAGGCGCAGCGGGCGGCGCTGGCCCGGGCACTGGTGCGGGAGCCCCGGCTGCTGCTGCTCGATGAGCCGTTCGCCGCCCTCGACGCCCTCACGCGTATCCGCATGCATGGCCTGGTGATCGACCTGTGGCGTGCCCATGCGCCGACCACGCTGCTGGTGACGCATGACGTGGACGAGGCGGTGTTGCTGGCCGATCGCGCGCTGGTGCTGTCGCACGGGCGTATCGCGGCGGACATCGCCATCACCCTGCCGCGCCCGCGCCGCCATGGCGGGTCGGAATTCGCCGCCCTGCGCGGCCGGCTGCTCGCCGAACTCGGCGTGACCATCCCCAACCCGGCCGAGGCCGCGTGATGCCCCGCCATGAAGGAAACAATCCGATGATCAGACGCCGCGCGGTGCTCGCCGCCCCTGCCCTTCTCCTTGCCGGCCGCGCCGAGGCCGCCACCGTGCTGCGGGTGGGGGATCAGCGCGGCGGGGTGCAGGCGCTGATGAAGGCGGCCGGGGTGCTGGAGGGGCTGCCGTATCAGCTCGCCTGGAGCCAGTTCGCCGCCGCCGCGCCGCTGCTGGAGGCGGTGAATGCCAATGCGGTGGACACCGCATTTGCCGGGGACGCCCCGGTGACATTCGCGCTGGCCTCCGGCATCGAGGCCCGCATCGTCGCCGCCGTGCGCGGCACCGGGGCGAGCACCGCCATTGTGGTGCCTGACGCCTCGCCGATCCGTGCGGTGGCGGATTTGCGCGGGCAGCGCATCGGCACCAACCGGGGTTCCATCGGGCACGCCCTGGTGCTCGCGGTGGCGGAACGGCAGGGCTGGGGGGCGGACGCCATCCCGGTTGCCAACCTGCTGCCGTCTGACGCCAAGGCGGCGCTGGCCGGCGGGTCCGTCGCGGGGTGGTCCACCTGGAACACCTATGTGGCGCAGGCCGTGCTGAACGACCACGCCCGGGTGGTGGTGGATGGGCGGGACGGGCTGCTCACCGGGCTGTCGTTCCAGATCGCGCGCACCGATGCGATCGCCGCCAAGCGCGCAATTCTGGCCGATTATATCGGGCGGGTGGCGGCGGCGCGGCGCTGGTCGCTGGCCAATCCCGCCGCCTATGCCCGTGCGCTGGCGGCCGAGATCGGGGTGAGCGAGGCCATCGCGTTGCTGTCGGTCACCACGGAACGGGCGGCCTCGGTGGCCATCGATGCGCGGGTGGTGGCGGACGAGCAGCGCACCGCGGATCGCTACCAGGCGGCGCGGGTGATCCCGGGGCGCCTCGATGTGACGGGCGCGTTCGATGACCAGTTCAACGCGGTGCTGGGATGAACGTTGAAATCCACGACCCGGTGTTCGGCTTGACCATCACGCTTTCCAGCACGCCGCGCCCGCCGCTGCCCTCCATCGCCGCGCTGATTGCCCACCTGTGGGCGGCCTTCGTGTTTCCCGCTTTTGTTCAAGGAGCCTCCCATGCCCGTTGAATTCATCGGCTTCGTCGGCAACCACAACGCCTCGGAAATCATTCCCCGCGCCGGCGAGGTGCTGGACCTCGGCCATGTGGAGGCGGTGGCCCGCGCGCATGAGGCGGGCGGGTTCGACCGGGTGCTGCTGGCGTTCCATTCCTCCGCGCCTGATCCGCTGCTGGTGGGGCAGCATATCCTGTCGGTGACCAGCCGGTTGGGCACTTTGATCGCGTATCGGCCGGGCTTCACGGCGCCCACGGTGCTGGCGCGGCAGTTCGCCACGTTGCAGCACATCAGCGGCGGGCGGGTGTCCTTCAATGTGATCACCGGCGGCGATCCGGCGGAACTGGTGCACGACGGCAATACCGTGCCGGACAAGGACGATCGCTATGCCCGCACCAGCGAGGTGCTGGATATTCTCCAGGCCGCCTGGAACAGCGCCACGCCGTTCGACTACGACGGGCGGTTCTACCAAGTGAAGGGCGGCATTTCGGCGATACGTCCGAAAACGCCGGTGGAGGTGTTCATCGCCGGGGCGTCGGACGCGGCGATCGCGGTGGCCGGGCGGCACGGGGATGTGTTCGCGCTGTGGGGCGAGACGTATGAGCAGGTGCGCACCCAGATCGCCCGGGTGCGGGCCGCCGCGGCGCAGAACGGGCGGCCGGCGCCGCGGATTTCGCTGTCGCTGCGGCCGATCCTGGCCGAAACCGAGGAGGCCGCCTGGGCGCGGGCCGAGGCGATTCTGGAACGGGCGCGCGCCCTGGCACCGCAGACCGGGTTCGCCGCGCGTGGCGAGGCGCCCAACGAAGGCTCCCGCCGCCTGCTGGCCGCCGCCGCGCAGGGGCCGCGGCTGGACAAGCGGCTGTGGACGGCGCTGTCGCAGTTCACCGGGGCCAAGGGCAACTCCACCTCGCTGGTCGGCACGCCGGACCAGGTGGCCGACGCGATGCTCGACTACTACAACCTCGGGGTGGATATCTTCCTCATCCGTGGCTTCGACCCGCTGGCCGATGCAGTGGAATATGGCCGCGACCTGCTGCCCCGCGTGCATGCGCTGGTGGCGGAGCGGGACCGGATCGGGGGGCGGCAGGCGGCCTGATCCCGCCTTGCCGGAAACCCGGCGCGGACGCAGGATGGGGGGATGAGCGAGACCCTCCTCGACGTCAAAGGCATGAACTGCCCGCTGCCGGTGCTGCGCGCCAACCGCGCCTTGCGCGCGCTCGCGCCCGGTGACCGGCTGCGCGTTCTCGCCACCGATCGCGCGGCGGTGGCGGATTTCCAGGCATTCTGCCGCGAAACCGGCCATGCGCTGGTGGCGATGGGCGAGGAGTCGGGCGTGCTCAGCTTCGTCATCCGCAAGAAGGAAGCGCCGTGAGTGTCGCGTTGATCACCCATCTCGCCTGCCTCGAACACGATACCGGGGAGTGGCATCCCGAATGCGCGGATCGGTTGCGCTATGTGCTGCGGGCGCTGGAGAGCGAGGAGTTTCTGCCGCTTATCCGCGAGAGCGCGCCCGAGGCCACGGTGGAGCAGCTCATGCGGGTGCATCCCGAGGCCTATGTGCGGGACATGCTGGCCATCGCGCCGGAGCCCGGCGAGCGCATCCCGCTCGATGCCGACACTATTTTCAGCGCCGGTTCGCGCGAGGCAGCACTGCGCTCCGCCGGCGGGGCCATCATGGCGGTGGATGCGGTGATGGAGGGCTGGGCCGGGCGCGCGTTCGTCGCCACCAGGCCGCCTGGCCATCATGCCGAGACCAATCGGCCGATGGGGTTCTGCCTGTTCGCCAATGCCGCCATCGCCGCCCGCCACGCGCAGGCCAAGTGGGGGCTCGCCAAAGTGGCGGTGGTGGATTTCGACGTGCATCACGGCAACGGCACCCAGGAGATTTTCGAGCGCGACCCCAGCCTGTTCTATGGCTCCAGCCATCAGTACCCGTGCTACCCGGGCACCGGCGCCGCCTCCGAGCGCGGGCGCGGCAATGTGGTGAATGCGCCGATCCCGCCCGGCTCCACCGGCGCGGTGTTCCGCTCGGTGTGGGACGAGACCATCCTGCCGGCGCTCGACGCCTTCGCGCCCGACCTGATCATCATTTCGGCCGGGTTTGATGCCCACAAGGCGGACCCGCTCGCCCAGCTTCGGCTGGAGACCTCCGATTTCGGCTGGATCACCCGCCGGCTGGCCGAAATCGCCGCCCGGCACTGCGGCGGCAAGCTGGTGTCCCTGCTGGAGGGCGGCTACGACCTTGACGCCCTCGCCGCCTCCGCCGCGCTGCATGTGCGCACCCTTATGGAGGCCTGATACAACCCAAAGATGAAATCCGGGTTGGCGGCGCCCCCCGGAAGGGGTATCGACGTAACCCTATGTTATATTCGTGGGATCACGGAGTCCGCCTAGCATGACCGGCCGCAACCCCCCACCCGCTGCACCAGGCGCCGACGTTGCTGACGTCGCGACGCTGTCCTTCGAGGACGCCCTGGCCGAACTGGACCGCATCGTGCGCGGTCTTGAAGGCGGTCAGCAGAAGCTGGAAGACGCCATCGGCGCCTACGAACGTGGCGCCAAACTCAAAGCCCATTGCGAAGCCAAGCTCGCCGAGGCCGAACAACGCGTGCAGGCCATTGTCGCCGGCACCGATGGCGGCCTGTCCCTGAGGTCTGCCGAATAATGACCGACTCCCTGACTGCCGCCATCAAGCGTGTCGCCGTCGAAGTGGAGGCGGCGCTCGAAACCCTTCTCCCGCTGCCCGATGGCCTCGAAGCCCGCCTGTGCGAGGCGATGCGCTACGCCACGCTGAACGGCGGCAAGCGGATGCGCGGCTTCCTGGTGATGGAAACCGCCGCGCTGTTCGGGGTTGATCGCACGTCCGCCGCCCGGGTGGCCGCCTCGGTGGAGATGCTGCACGCCTATTCGTTGGTGCATGATGACCTCCCCGCGATGGACGATGACGACCTGCGGCGCGGTAAGCCCTCGGCGCACAAGGCGTTTGACGAGGCCACCGCGATCCTCGCCGGGGATGCGCTGCAATCGCGCGCCTTCGAGGTGCTGGCCGAGCCCGACACCCATTCCAACCCCGAGGCACGGGCCGAACTCGTGCTCGCGTTGGCGCATGCGGCGGGCGCGCGGGGCATGTGCGGCGGCCAGATGATCGACATGGTGGCCGAGGGGCAGGCCCTTACCGCCGACGAGATCGGGCGGTTGCAGGCGCTGAAAACCGGCCGCCTGATCCAGTACAGTGCCGAGGCCGGCGCCATCCTCGGCCGCGCCGCGCCCCACCAGCGCCATCTTCTCGCCGCGTACGGGCGCGATATCGGTGCCGCGTTCCAAATCGCCGACGACCTGCTTGACGTCGAAGGCACCGAGGAGGAAACCGGCAAAACCATGGGAAAGGACGTCGCTGCCGGCAAGGCCACCATGGTCGCCGTCCTTGGAATCGAACGTGCCCGCGCCCAGGCCCAGCATCTTGCGGCCCAGGCGGCCTCACATCTCGAAAGCTTTGGCCCGCAAGCCGACAAGCTGCGCGCCCTCGCCCACTACATGGTCACTCGGCGGAACTGAAAGCACCCCCAGATGAATGCTCCGGTCGTCACTACCCCGACCCCGACCCGCCCCAGGACGCCCCTCCTGGACAGGGTTCGGGTGCCGGCCGACCTGCGGAACTTCTCGCACGAGCAACTCAAGCAACTCGCCGAGGAACTGCGCGCTGAAACCATTGACGCGGTGTCCACCACCGGCGGCCACCTTGGCGCCTCCCTCGGCGTGGTGGAACTCACGGTGGCAATCCATGCCATTTTCGATACCCCGGATGACCGCCTGATCTGGGACGTTGGCCACCAGTGCTACCCGCACAAGATCCTCACCGGGCGGCGGGACCGCATCCGCACCCTGCGCCAGGGCGGCGGGCTGTCCGGCTTCACCAAGCGGGCCGAGAGCGAATACGATCCGTTCGGCGCCGCGCACTCCTCCACCTCGATTTCGGCCGGGCTCGGCATGGCCGTGGCGCGGGACCTGAAAAACGCCCGCGGCATCAAGGACGATCGCCACGTTATCGCGGTGATCGGCGATGGTGCGATGAGCGCGGGGATGGCCTACGAGGCGATGAACAACGCCGGGGCGCTGCATTCGCGGTTGATCGTGGTGCTCAACGACAACGACATGTCCATCGCGCCGCCGGTGGGCGCCATGTCGGCCTATTTGTCGCGCCTGCTGTCCTCCAACAGCTTCCTCTCTTTGCGGGACCTCGCGGCCCGCATGGCCAAGCGCTTTCCCAAGAGCATCGAGCGCGCCGCCCGCCGCGCCGAGGAATACACCCGCGGCATGCTCACCGGCGGCACGCTGTTCGAGGAGATGGGGTTCTACTACGTCGGCCCGATCGATGGTCATAATCTCGATCACCTGCTGCCCGTGCTGCGCAATCTGCGCGAGGCGGAGGAGCCGGAATCCGGCCGGGGCGGGCCGATTCTGCTGCATGTCATCACCAAGAAGGGCAAGGGCTACGCGCCCGCCGAGGCCTCGGCCGACAAGCTGCATGCGGTCAGCAAATTCAACGTCATCACCGGCGAGCAGGCCAAGGCGCCACCGGGGCCGCCGACCTATACCCGCGTTTTCGCCGATGCCCTGATCGGCGAGGCCGAGCGGGACCCTTCCATTGTCGCCATCACGGCCGCGATGCCGTCGGGCACCGGGCTTGACCGGTTCGCCAAGCGCTTTCCGGACCGCACGTTCGATGTGGGCATCGCCGAGCAGCACGCCGTGACCTTCGCGGCCGGCATGGCGACGGAGGGGATGAAGCCGTTCTGCGCCATCTATTCCACCTTCCTGCAACGCGGCTACGATCAGGTGGTGCATGACGTGGTGCTGCAATCGCTCCCGGTGCGCTTCGCCATCGACCGCGCGGGCCTGGTGGGCGCCGACGGGTTCACCCATGCCGGCAGCTTCGATCTTGCCTATCTCGGCTGCCTCCCCGGCATCGTGATCATGGCGCCGTCCGACGAGGCCGAACTGCTGCACATGGTCGCCACCTCCGCCGCCATCGACGACCAGCCGAGCGCGGTGCGGTTCCCGCGTGGGGATAGCACAGGGCTGGTGCTACCGGAGCGGGGCGAAATCTTGCCGATCGGTCGTGGCCGCGTGCTGCGCGATGGCGGCACGGTGGCCATTCTCGCCCTCGGCACCCGCGTGGCGGACGCACTGAAGGCCGCCGATGATCTGGCCGCGCGGGGGCTGAAGGCCACCGTGGTGGATGCCCGCTTCATGAAGCCGCTCGACACCGCGCTCATCGAGCAACTCGCCCGTCACCATGAGGTGCTGGTCACCGTGGAGGAGGGCAGCCAAGGCGGGTTTGGCAGCGCCGTGATGCATCATCTCGCGTGGAAGGGGCTGCTCGACCACGGGCTGAAGTTCCGGCCGATGACCCTGCCGGATCGCTTCATCGATCATGAGGCACCGGCCAAGCAGATGATCGAGGCCAGGCTGACGGCGCGGGATATCGCCGCCACCGTGCTCGCGGCACTGGGGCGGGACGCCGTGGGCGCGGCGCGGGCGTGAGCCCCCTGCCGCGACGGGCGTTGCTGCTCGCGCTGATCGCGTTGCCGATGGCGGCCCGCGCCGAGGCGGGGCCGACGGCGCCGGTGCAGGCGCTGCTTGACGGACTCGCCGCCAACGCGAAGGCTGGCAAGGCCACTCCGTTTGCTGCCCGTGCCGCGAAACTCGGCGCCGTGGTGGACAGCACGTTCGACCTGCCGGCCATTCTGCTCGCCGCCGTGGGGCCGCGGTTCAACAGCTTCGCGCCGGACGCGCAGGCCGCGCTGCTTACCGCGTTTCGTGATTTTACCGTCGCGAGCTGGGTGGCGAATTTCGATACCGACGAGGGGCAGCGCTTCGAACTCAACGCGCAAACCCGCGCCGTTGGGGCGGACCAGGTGGTCAGCACCGCCATCGTTCCCAAGGATGGCGACCCGACCCGGCTCGACTATGTGATGCGCAACACCAACGGCAGCTGGAAGGCCGTCGATATCCTGGTGGATGGCGCGATCAGCCGCGTCGCCATCCAGCGCTCGGACTTTCGCACCCTGCTGAAAGACGGCACGCCAGGCCCTCTCATCGACATGCTGAAGGGCAAAGCCGCGGACCTCGCGCGCTGACGCCGCTGACCCTTCTGCTGGCGGTCGCTACCCTCGTCGGGCTGCTGCAATGCGTCGCCGGGTGGCTGGTGCTGCGCCGCTTCCGTCGCCGGCCGGCGGCGACGGCCGCCGCGCTGCCGCCGATCACCATCCTCAAGCCTCTCCATGGCGCCGAGCCGCTGCTTGAGGTCGCGCTCGCGAGCCTTTGTGTCGCGCCCTACGCCGGCATGCAGATCATCTGCGGCGTCCAATCCGCCACCGATCCCGCAATCAGCGTGGTTCGTGCCCTCCAGGCGGCGCATCCCGGGCTTGACCTGAGCCTCGTCATCGACCCGACGGAGCATGGCGCCAATCGCAAGGTGGCCAATCTTATCAACATGTTTCCGTCCGCGAAGCATAACCTTCTGGTTATCGCCGACAGCGACGTGCACAGCGCGCCCGATTATCTGCATGCCCTCGCGGCCGCTCTCGCCGGGCCCGGCGTTGGACTTGCCACCACGCTCTATGTCGGGCGGCCCGCCAGCCACGCGGTGGCCGCGCTGCTTGGCACCGCATGGATCAACCATGTGTTCCTGCCCGGCGCCCTGCTCGCCCGCGCGCTTGGCCGGCAGGACTGTCTCGGCGCCACCATGGCGCTGAACCGCGAAACCCTTGCCGCTGCCGGGGGCTTCGCCGCGTTGGCCGATGAAATCGCCGACGACCAGTGGCTTGGCCGCAACGTCCTTCGGCTCGGCCGCAAGGTGGTGCTTGCGCCCACCATCGTCGCCACCACCGTGCAGGAGACCACGCTGCCGGAGCTGTGGCGCCACGAACTGCGCTGGGGCCGCACCATCCGCGCCCTCGAACCGGTGGGTTTCGCGTTTTCCGCCCTGCAACACCCGCTGGCCTGGGCCGCGCTCGCCATCCTCGCCAGCGGCGCCGCGGGCTGGAGCATCACGCTTTTCGTGCTCGCCTGGGCCATTCGCGCCTTTTCCGCCCGCCGCATTGACGCGGAATTGGCCAAAAGCGACGAAATGCTTGCAACCCGCGTCCCGATCTGGCTTTTCCCCCTCAGAGACCTCATGTCCATGACCGTGCTCGTCGCCAGCCATGCCGGCCGACGGGTTGAATGGCGTGGACAAGTCCTGCAAACCGCGCCGCCCTCACCAGGATCCCCCCTCCGATGATGAAGACGCTCTTTCTCCAGCCCCCCTCCTTCGATGGCTTCGACGGCGGCGCCGGCTCGCGCTACCAGGCCAAGCGCGAAATCAAGAGCTTCTGGTTCCCCACCTGGCTCGCCCAGCCGGCCGCCCTCGTCACCGGCTCCAAGCTGATCGACGCGCCGCCCGCGCGCCTCGGCATGGAACCGGTGATCACCGAGGCGAAAAAGGCCGAGCTGTGCATCATCCACACCTCCACCCCCTCCTTCGCGTCCGACGTGAAAGTCGCCGCCGCGCTGAAGGACGCCAATCCCGGCCTGAAAATCGGGCTCGTCGGCGCCAAGGTGGCGGTGCAGCCGGAGGAAAGCCTGCTCCAGGGCCTGCCGATCGATTTCGTCGCGCGCAACGAGTTCGATTTCACCATCAAGGAAATCGCCGAGGGCCGCGAATTCTCCGCCGTTGATGGTATTTCCTACCGCAACAAGGACGGTACCATCGTCCACAACAAGGACCGCGCCATCCTGCAGAACATGGATGACCTGCCCTTCGTCACCGACGTGTACAAGCGGGACCTGCGCATCGAGGATTACTTCATCGGCTACCTCATGCACCCCTATGTCTCGATCTATACCGGCCGCGGCTGCAAATCCCGCTGCACCTTCTGCCTGTGGCCGCAAACCGTTGGCGGCCACACCTATCGCGTGCGTTCGCCCGGCCACGTCGCCGAGGAAATCCGCCTGATCCAGAAGCTGTTCCCGCAGACCAAGGAAATCTTCTTCGACGACGATACGTTCACCGACAACCTGCCCCGCGCCGAAGCCATCGCGAAGGAACTCGGCAAGCTCGGCGTCACCTGGTCCTGCAACGCCAAGGCCAACGTCCCGCGCGAAACCCTCAAGGTGCTCAAGGACAACGGCCTGCGCCTGCTCCTCGTCGGCTACGAATCCGGCAACCAGC
>CAIMWH010000344.1 GCA_903845065.1 uncultured Rhodospirillales bacterium
CAGCCTGGCCCGGGCGCTCGACCGCAAGGACGCCGCCGCGGTGACCGAGCGGGCGGGCCCGCTCGCCGGCACCCTGACGGACCTGCTGCTCGCCGCCGGTGCCGCCGATGGCACCCTGGCCGCGCTGGCCGCCGCCGCGTTGACGCCGGGCGCGCGGGTGCATGCCGATCGTCTCGCCGCTACCGTGGCTGCCATTCGGGCGCGCGCGCCGGGTTTGAAGCTCACCATCGATCCGGTGGAGTTCCGCGGGCTGCGCTACCATACCGGCGTGTGCATGACGTTCTATGCGCCGGACCGTCACCTCGAACTTGGCCGTGGCGGGCGCTATATCTGCGGCGATGCCGAGCCGGCGACCGGGCTGACGCTCTATCCCGATGCTATCCTGCTCGCCGCTCCCACCCCTGCCCCGCGCCCCCGCGTGTTCGTGCCGCTGGATGCCGATGCGTCGGCGGCCGCCGGCCTGCGGGCGAACGGCTGGGCCACGGTGGGCGCCCTCGAACCGACGGCCGACGCACGGCTTGCCGCGCGCGCCTGCGGCTGCACCCATTTGCTTGACGGCACCATCGCCGTCGCCCTCCAAGCGGAGTAATGCCATGACCAACGTGACCGTCATCGGCGCCCAGTGGGGCGACGAGGGCAAGGGCAAGATCGTCGACTGGCTCGCCAGCCGCGCCGATGTCGTCGTGCGGTTCCAGGGCGGGCATAACGCCGGCCATACGCTGGTGGTGGGCAACCAGACCTACAAGCTGTCGCTGCTGCCCTCGGGCCTGGTGCGCGGCAAGCTCGGCATCATCGGCAACGGCCTGGTGGTTGATCCCGAGGCGCTGCTGGCCGAAATCGCGCGGGTGCGTTCGCAGGGGCTCAACGTCGGCCCCGAGACGCTGCGCCTGGCCGACAACGCCATCCTGATCCTGCCGCTGCATGGCGCCATCGACCGCGCCCGCGAGGCCGCGCGCGGCGACCGCAAGATCGGCACCACCGGGCGCGGCATCGGCCCGGCCTACGAGGACAAGGTGGCGCGGCGCGCCATCCGGGTGGCCGATCTGGCCGAGCCGGAGACCTTGTCGGAGAAGCTCGACGAGTTGCTGCTGCACCACAACACCCTGCTCGCCGGCCTCGGCGCGCCCACCTTCGAGAAGCAGGCACTGCTCGATCGGCTGCTCGAACTGGCACCGCAGATCCTGCCCTATGCGGAACCAGTGTGGGAGCGGCTCGACGAAGCCCGCCGCGCCGGCAAGCGCATTCTGTTCGAGGGCGCGCAGGCGGTGATGCTCGATGTGGACCATGGCACCTACCCCTACGTCACCAGCAGCAACACCGTGGCCGCTACCGCCGCCTCGGGCTCCGGCATGGGGCCGGGGGCGATCGGCTTCGTGCTCGGGATCGCCAAGGCGTATTGCACCCGCGTGGGCTCCGGCCCCTTCCCGTCCGAACTGACCGACGAGATCGGCCGTCAACTGGGCGAGCGCGGCTTCGAATTTGGCACCGTGACCGGGCGGCCGCGCCGCTGCGGGTGGTTTGACGCGGCGATGGTGCGCCAGGCGATCAAGGTGGGCGGCATCAATGGGCTCGCCCTCACCAAGCTCGATGTGCTGGACGGGCTGAGCGAACTCAAGGTGTGCGTCGGCTACGATATCGACGGCGCCATGGTCCGCCATTTGCCCGCCGCCCCGCGCGCCCAGGCCCGCGCGACGCCGATCTATGAGAGCTTCGAGGGCTGGTCGGGCTCGACCCGGGGCGCGCGCAGCTGGGCGGAACTGCCGGCCCAGGCGATCAAGTATGTCCGCCGTATCGAGGAACTCGTCGAAGCCCCGGTGACGCTGCTGTCCACCAGCCCGGAGCGTGACGATACCATCATGGTGCGTGACCCGTTCGAGGATTGATTGGACGGTGCCCATCGCTGCGGCATTCTCGGTCTATCTCGACCTGCTCCGGGTGGGCGCCGCAATGGCGGTGTTGCTGAGCCATTGGATGCAAATGCTGGTGCCGGGCATCCCCAATCAGACATACGGCCATGACGCGGTGATCGTGTTCTTCGTGCTGTCGGGCTTCGTCATGGCCATGGTGTGCGACACGCGGGAGCGTTCGCTATCCGACTACGCATTGAGCCGGCTCGCGCGGCTGTGGTCAGTTGCGGTGCCCGCGCTGGTGCTGGCCATTATCGTCTACGCGACCTGCCAGGGGCGCGCGCCGGACGTTTTCGCGGCCACGGTGACCTTCGATGTTGGGCCGCTGCACGCGAGCCTGATGAACCTCATCTTCTGCGGCCAGGGCTGGTTCGGCGCCATTTCGCCACCGCTCAACAACCCGTTCTGGTCGTTGAACTACGAGGCTTGGTACTATGCGGCATATGGCGCCGTCGTGTTCCTGCGCGGGCGCATGCGGTGGGTGTCGACGGTCGCGCTCGCGGGCCTGGCGGGGCCGGCGGTGCTGGCGCTGGCGCCATGCTGGGTGCTGGGCGTTCTGCTCTACCGTTGACGGCATCGCCTGACGCTGCCGGCGGGTGTCGCGGCGGCATTGTTCGTGGCGACCATCGTGTTCTACGCCATCGCGCTCGACATCGCGCTGGTGCCGCGGGCGCAGGCCTGGCTGAAGGCGACGAGCGGCGGGCTGTCGTGGCGGCTGGGCCCGTCGCAGACGCTGTTGGGCGACCTGCCGCTCGCGATCCTGGTCGGCCTGCATTTCGTGGCCGCCATGAACCTGCGCAGGCTCGGCACCTTCGTGCTGCCGGTGCGGCCGTGCTGCCGGTGCGGCGCGCGATCACCGGTGCGGCGTCCTATACCTTGTCGATCTACCTCTATCATGTCCCGCTGATGGTGTTGGCGTGGAACTGGTTCGACCTGCCCCGTCACGACGGCCCATTGCCGGCGCTTGGCGCGGTTGCTGGTGCCACCGTGGCGATTATCGGCCTCGGCCGTGTCACCGAGCATTGGCGCGGGCCGCTGCGGGCCAGCCTCGCGCGGGTGGCGCCGCGCGTGCGCGCCGCGTTCGGCCCCGGCATCGGATAGGGCACGCCGGCTTGCGGAGGGGTGACCCGTTCGAGGATTGATTGGACAACAACCACCCTGGGGTGTGACGTAGCACACACCCCAGCATCACGATTTCGCGATACGACCGTGGCACACGAAAAAGAGAGCCACGATGTCCGCGAGCAATTCCAACTCTGCCGTCATCCTGCCTTTTGCCCGGCGGGAACGCGCTGCCAACCGCATGACCACCCGCGACCGCATGGTGGCGCTGGAATGGTCGGATACGGCCCGTGACATGGGCTACACCAGGATGGCGTTCGATACCTCCACGCCCGATGACGAGCCGGAGTTGGGCGACTTCCTGTTGATCTACACCCCGGACGCTATGTGGGCGACCTGGGGCGTCGGGTGCTGCGACAGCGGTTTCATCGTCTGGCGCGCGGGTGATGGCGCGACGATCTCGTGGCATCCCACGTTGCAGCACGCGCTGAACTCCATTCCTCCCGCCCTGCCGCGCGCGTAAGCCGCAAGGACGCAAAAAAGCGGCCGCCCCTCGCGAGAGGGGCGGCCGTTTGCGTTATTCGGCCGGCTTGGCTACCGGCGCCATGTCCCGGCGCAGGCGGTTTTCGCCGAGGAACAGCAGGATCGGCGCGGCGATAAAGATCGACGATGACGTGCCCACCACGATGCCGAACAGCATCACCCAGGCAAAGCCCGAGAGTGTGGCGCCGCCGAACAGCGCGAGCGGCAGGGCGGCGAGGAACACCGTCATCGAAGTGCCGAGGGTTCGGCCAAGGGTTTCGTTGATCGACAGGTCGATGAGCTGGCGCAGCGGCATGGTCTTGTACTTGCGCAGGTTTTCGCGCATGCGGTCATAGACCACCACCTTGTCGTTGGTGGAGTAACCAATCACGGTCAGGATCGCCGCGACCATCACCAGATCGAACTCGATCCGGGTAAGCGCGAGGAAGCCGACCGCCTTGGTCACGTCTAGTACAAGGGTAACGACC
>CAIMWH010000345.1 GCA_903845065.1 uncultured Rhodospirillales bacterium
CGCCGCATCGCCCGCAGCCTCCGCCGCCGCGGCGAACGCGCGCGCCAGCACCACCGCCGGCGTCCCGCCCCGCCGCCCACGCTCCTGCCCGCCGCCCACGATCACCGGCCGCAACACCCCCGCCGCCACCTCATCGAGCAGCAACGCCCCGATCCCGGCGAGCCCCCCCATCTTGTGCGACGAAATCGCCAGGCTATGCGCCCCCAGCGCCCCAAGGTCCGCCCCGATCCGCCCCGCCGTCTGCACCGCATCCACGTGCAGCAACGCCCCATGCGCCCGGCACAGCGCCGCCACCGCCGCGATCGGATGCACCACCCCGGTCTCGTTGTTGGCATGCATCAGGCACACCAGCGCCGGCCCCTCCGCCAGCATCGCCGCCAGGCGCCCCAGATCCGGCTGCCCATCCGCATCCACCGGAAGCACCGCCGCCCCCACCGCCGCCGCCCGAACCGCATCATGCTCGGTGGCCCCCACGATCAACCGCCGCCCCGCCCCCAGCCCATGCACCGCCAACGCATCCGCCTCGGTGCCGCCCGAGGTGAACACCACATTGGCCGCCCCGGCCCCGAATCGTCTCGCCAGCCGCTCCCGCGCATCCTCCAGCACCCGCCGCGCCGCCCGCCCATCCCGATGCACCGAGGACGGATTGCCCGCCACGCCCAGCCCGGCGAGCACAGCCGCCCGCGCCTCCGGCCGCAGCGGTTCCGTGGCATTGGCATCAAGATATGTCATCGTTTCAATCATTCCACGGTTACCCCCGCTTCACACGCATGGCCGATTCGCAAAGATTGCGGAAATGTCATTTCTCGCGAGCACCGTCCGACCGTTGTGCCGTCAATCCACCCAGCACGCCGATCCCCGATTCAGCCTGTCCGCGTCTACCACCTCGCCACCACACCATCCCCGGCCCGCAGCTTTCGAGGTCCGTGCCAGGCGAAACACGGCGGTGGCGGGATTCGGCGGGTTGCGACAGCGTCAAGCGACTTTTCCATTATCATTGAGGGATGCGGCCACCTATAATAGCGCCGTTACGGGAGCCGAAGCCCCGCTCCAACGCAGGATATGGTCGCTTTGCGGCGCTGGTGTAGGGGCGGAGAAATGGGGCCTGGAACATGGCAGCGTGATTCCAATCGGCCCACCCCGGGTGACCCTGAATTTACAGGGTCCGCACTTGGCCGGGCAGGCCGGGAGCACACTGCTGGCGTAGAGACGGGACATTATGGCTGTCCGGATACACGGACACCGTCGTGTCGTTAAACGTGTGCGTTTGCCGGCTCTTTGGAGGGAGCCATCCGACTCATCGCCTCACCCTCAACTTTTGGTTCGGCCAGTACGGCCGGTCTTAGACAGGAAACGGATTTCGGATCGTCATGCCTGAAGTCATGTTCGCCGGCCCTGATGGGCGCCTTGAAGGCCGCTATCACCACGCGAAGGAATCGGGCGCCCCGCTGGCGCTGATCCTTCACCCCCACCCGCTCCACGGCGGGACCATGAACAACCGCATCACCTACACGATGTACCAGTCCTTCCAGAAGATGGGCTACTCGGTGATGCGCTTCAACTTCCGCGGCGTCGGCCGCAGCCAGGGCCGCTACGATGGCGGCATCGGCGAAATCGGCGATGCCGCCGCCGCGCTCGACTGGACGCAGGCGGTCAACCCCAGCCATGGTGGGCTGTGGATCGCCGGCTACTCCTTCGGCGCTTTCATCGGCATGCAGCTCCTCATGCGCCGTCCGGAAATCTCCGGCTGGGTCAGCGTCGCGCCGCCGGCCAACCACTATGATTTCGGCTTCCTCGCCCCCTGCCCCTGCGGTGGCCTGCTCATCCACGGCGACAGTGACGAGCTCGTCCCCGAGCCCGCGGTGCGCAAGCTGGTGGACAAGCTGAACACCCAAAAGAACGTCACCATCGACTATCGTGTGTTTCCTGGCGCGGACCATGTTTTTGCCAGCCACGCCGATCCGGTGGGCGATGCCGTTGAGGATTTTGTCAAGAAAACCAACGCCCGCAAGGCGATGGCGCTCGCGGCGGATTGATCCGGCTCCTTCGATCGACCAATCGTGGCGCGGGATTCGTCCCGCGCCACGCGCTATTCTAGCCCTCCCCCTCCATTCACCGGCCCGTCACGTGTTGCGCATGCAGAAATGCCATGCTAGTGCCGCGCCGCCGGCTGACACGCCGGTTTGGATCATTGGCCCCGCGTCCCGCAGGGCCCAGCAGATGGAACCGCACCGTTGGCGTCAAGCGGCAACACGATCTCATCCGGCGGCGGTCTTACCGACCGCTATGCGGCAGCCCTCTACGCCCATGCGGGCGACGTGGGCGTGCTCGATACCGTGGTCGCCGAGATGGAGAACCTCGGCCAGGTCATCGACTCCAGCGCCGACCTCAAGCGCCTGCTGAGCAGCCCGCTGATCGACGTCAACACCGCCACCAAGGCCACCCGCGCCGTGCTGGAAGCCCAGGGCTTCGGCAAGGTGGTGCAGGATTTCGTCGGCGTCATCGCCGCCAACCGCCGCCTCGCCGCGCTGCGCGCCATCGTCGCCGCCTTCGCCACTCTGGTCGCCGAGAAGCGCGGCGTGGTGGTGGCCGAGGTGCAGACCGCGCACCCGCTGAGCGACGTGCAGGAACAACAATTGCGTGCCCGCCTCATCGAGGCTGGCTACGGAAACGTCAATATCGTCAAGCAGGTCGATGCGTCGCTGCTTGGCGGGCTGGTCGTCAAGATCGGCGCCCGTTTGTATGACACTAGTCTCAAGTCCCGGCTGCAGCGACTGCAGTACGCCATGAAGGGAGCTGCCTGATATGGAGATCCGCCCCGCCGAGATCTCGGAAATTCTCAAGAAGCAAATCGCTTCTTTTGATACCGAGGCCAACGTTGCCGAGACCGGCCAGGTTCTGAGCGTTGGCGACGGCATTGCCCGCGTCTTCGGCCTGCAGAACGTGATGGCTGGGGAGCTCGTCGAGTTCCCCTCCGCCGGCATCCGCGGCATGGCGCTCAACCTTGAAACCGACAATGTCGGTATCGTGATCTTCGGTGATGACCGTCAGATCCGCGAAGGTGACACCGTCAGCCGCACCGGCCGCATCGTGGACGTGCCCGCCGGCAAGGGCCTGCTTGGCCGCGTCGTTGACGCGCTCGGCAACCCGATCGACGGCAAGGGTCCGCTGGTCGATGTCGAGCGCCGCCTCGTCGAGGTGAAGGCGCCGGGCATCATCCCGCGCAAGTCCGTGCATGAGCCCATGCAGACCGGCATCAAGGCGATCGACGCCCTGATCCCGATCGGCCGCGGCCAGCGCGAACTGATCATCGGTGACCGCCAGACCGGCAAGACCGCCGTCATCGTGGACACCATCATCAACCAGAAGGGCATCAACGCCGGCACCGACGAGAGCAAGAAGCTTTATTGCATCTACGTCGCCGTCGGCCAGAAGCGCTCCACGGTTGCCCAGCTCGTCCGCACCCTCGAAGAGCAGGGCGCGATGGAATACTCCATCGTCGTCGCCGCGACTGCCTCCGACCCGGCCCCGATGCAGTTCCTGGCGCCGTACACCGGCTGCACGATGGGCGAGTATTTCCGCGACAACGGCATGCACGCGGTCATCTTCTACGACGATCTGTCCAAGCAGGCCGTCGCCTACCGCCAGATGTCGCTGCTGCTTCGCCGTCCTCCCGGTCGTGAAGCTTATCCCGGCGA
>CAIMWH010000346.1 GCA_903845065.1 uncultured Rhodospirillales bacterium
CCCTGGCGGGGTCGAGGGGCAGAGCCCCCGCCTTCCTTCCTGCCCCCCTCATTGCTGAATCCGCAGCCGCGGGTCCAGCACGTCGCGCAGGCCGTCGCCGAGGAGGTTCAGGCCGAGCACGGTGATCATCAGTGCAACGCCGGGGATGGTGATGATCCAGGCCGAGTCGGTCATGTATTGGCGCCCTTCGGCCATGATGTTCCCCCAGGTTGGCGTGGGGGGCACCGCGCCCAGCCCGAGGAAGCTCAACGTCGCCTCGGACAGCACCGCGTAGGCGAACAGGAACGAGAGTTGCACGATCAGCGGCGCCATCGCGTTGGGCAGAATATGCCGCCGCAGGATGCGCCAATGCCCCGCCCCGGCCGCAATCGCCGCCTGCACATATTCCATCTCCCGCAACACAATCACCGAGGCGCGCACGATGCGCGCCGTGCGCGGGATATAGACGATGGCCAGCGCCAGGATCGCATTGAACGTCGAAGGCCCCAGCACCGAGGTAATCCCGATCGCCAGCAGGATTGCCGGAAACGCCATCAGCGCGTCATTCACCCGCATCAGCGCATTGTCGATGCGCGGAAAATACCCCGCCAGCGCCCCGATCAGCGTGCCGAAAATCGCATTCAGCAGCACCACGGAGCCCCCGATCAGCATCGAAAGTTGCGCCCCCCATATCACCCGGGACCACAGGGAGCGCCCGAAATTATCGGTGCCGAAAATAAACTCCGCCCCCGGCGCGCGAAACTTGAACCGCATCGCCAGCTTGGTCGGGTCCACCGAGGTAATCACCGGCGCCAGCACCGCCGCCACCACGATAATCCCGAACAGGCACAGCCCGGTCACGAACAACCGATGCCGCAGCAACCGCCGCATCGTCGCCCATGCCGGATGCTGCCGCACCGGCGCCGCATCCTCGTCAACGAGCGCCATGGCGCACCCGCGGGTCCAGAGCCGCGTAGCTCACATCCACCAACACATTCACCAGCACCAGCAGCGCCGTCACCATCAAAAGCCCGCCCTGCACCAACGGATAATCCCGATTGAGCACCGCCTGCGTCAGCAGTTGCCCGATCCCCGGAATGGAAAACAACGACTCCGTCACCACCGAGCCCGAAACCAGCAGGCTGATCACAATCCCCACCACCGTGGTGATCGGGATCAGCGCATTGGCAAGCGCATGCTTCACCACCACCAACCGCCGCGGCAGCCCCTTGGCCCGCGCGGTGCGAATGAAATCCTGCCGCAACACCTCCAGCATGGTGGACCGGGTGATCCGCGCCAGCAGCCCCACCTGCAACAGCGCCAGTGACAGCGCCGGCATCGTCGAGGTCCGCAGCCACCCCACCGGATCATCGCTGAACGCGATATACCCCCCCGTCGGCAGCCACCCCAGCTTCACCGCGAACAGGATGATCATCAGCAGCCCGAGCCAGAAATTCGGCATCGAAATCCCGATCATCGCGAACACCATGGCAAACTGGTCCACCCAGCTATTCTGCCGCAGCGCCGCGAAAATCCCCGACACCAGCCCAAACACCAACGTAATCACCAGCGCATACGCCGCCAGCGCCATCGAGATCGGCAACCGCAGCAGCATCACCTGCGCCACCGGCTGCCCCATCAGGATCGACCGCCCGAGGTCGCCATGAAACAGCCCGCCATACCAGGTCAACAACTGCACCAGGAACGGCTCGTCGAGCCCCAGATCATGCCGCAACTGCCTGATCTGGTCCGGCGTCGCCGACAACCCGGCAATCGCCGCCGCCGGGTCGCCGGGAATGAAATGCATCAGGCTGAACGTCATCAAACTGACAATCAGCAGGATCGGCACGGCGCTGGCGAGGCGCTGGAGGAAAATCCCTAACATATGCGCCCCGCCATCCCAGCCATGCTCAGTTGGCGAACCACACGTTGAACATCCGCGGAATGCGGAACGGCTTGAACCCCTGCACGTTGGACCGCGTCGCCTGCACCTTGGTCAGCGCCCCGAACGGCAACGCATACGCCCGCTCGAACGAGATCTTCTGCGCCCGCGCAAACGCCGCCTGGCGCCCCGCCGGATCGGGATTGTTGTTCATATCCTGCCACGCCGCGAGCAGATCGGGATCGTCCTGCCCCTTCGGCTTATAGGCGGCACCCGGATTGACCATGAACTGCACCACATCAAGCCCGCCCAGCGCCGGCTGCGTTCCCCACCCGGTGAAGAAGAAGTTCCAGTCCTTATCAGTATTCAGCGAAAGCTGCACCGAGGTCGGCCAGTCCACCACCTTCAACTGCGCATTGATCCCGACCGCCTTCAACTGCTCGGCCATCACCAGGGCCGCGTTGTACATCGACGGATAGTCCTTGTTGGTCAGCAACACCACCGGCTCGCCCTTGTAGCCAGCCTCCGCCAGCAGCTTCTTCGCCAGCACCGGGTTCTTCTGGTTGTAGGTCTCCTTGCCGGCATCGGTGTAGTCGGGATTGTTGGGATAGCGGAACCCGACATTCAACCGATAATTCCCGTCCGACGCCGCATCCATCACCTCGTCCATATCCATCACCGCCTGCACCGCCCGGCGGAACGCCAGGTTATCGGTCGGCGCGAACGAAGCATTGGGCAGCGCGATCTGGATCCACCAGTTCTGCAACGGCAGCAGCGTCACGTTCTTGTTGTTCTTGAGGTCCGCCAACGCCTTGGTCGGCAAATCCTCCACCCCCTGCAACTCGCCGGTCTGCAGCCCCGCCAGCCGCGCCCCCGGCTCCGTCACAATGCGGAACGTCACCGTGTCGAAGCACGCCTGCTTGTAGCCACCGAACCCGGTGCGATCCTCGAAATTGGCGTTGGGCGTAAACCCGTCATACCGCCGGATCTTCACCGCGCTGCCGGGCGTGAAATCCACCAACTGGAACGGCCCCGTCCCCACCGTCTTCAACTGCTGCGGCGCCGCGTCCGCCAGTTCCGACGGCACGATCACCACCGGAATACTGAACGACGAAAGCTGCAACAGGAACGTCGGCTGCCGCTTCTTCATCTTGATGATGAAGGTGCCCGCATCCGGCGCCTCCCACCCAGCCACATTGCCGAACATCGAGCGCGCCAGCCCAACCTTGTTGTACCGGTCGAATGACGCCACCACGTCGGCGCTGCTCATCAGCTTGCCGTTGTGGAACTTCACCCCCTCGCGCAGCTTGAACGTATAGCTCATCCCGTCCGGCGCCTCCGTCACGCTCGAAGCCAGGTCCGGAATCGGCGCCGTGTTCTCGTCGCGCGTCATCAGCGCCTCGAACATGTTCATCGCCACGTTGCGCGTCGAAATCGTGCTCGACGTCATCTGATCCAGGCTGTTGACGTTCGCCTCCTGCCCAAAAACAAAGTCCCCGCCAACGCGGGGACATTTGAAGGGCGCAGCCAGCGCCGGCGCCACAACCGCGGCCATCCCGGTGCAAGTCAAAGCGGCGGCGAGCCCGAACCGGGCCAGCGCATGATGGACCATGAAGCCAACTCCTTGTTGTTGTGGTCCCACGATCAGCCGGCCAATCCCGCCGTCCGCCGCAGTGCCAAGCGCAAATCTTGCGGACGTGATCGTCCCGCCGTCAAGTCAAACACCGCTCAAACAGGACGATCGGACGAAGGCCGCGCGCGTCAGCGCAACAAGCCGGGAATGGCACCACCCGCTGCGCTGGAGACAGTGAGACGGGGAGAAGTGAAGTCGTAGGCTCACTCGACTGCCGGCGAAGCCCAAATCCACCTCGCTTCTCCCTATCTCACCGCCTCAAGCGAAGCGGGTGGTGAAACAACTGCCTTGCCTGCAATCGCACCGCCGTCACCCGATTTCCATCACCGCCCCCCCACTGGTATCCCGCGCCGCACGGTTCTAAGGAAAACCAGTCGCAACAGCTGGAAACGTCCTGCGCCGCCGCCCGAGGGAACAATGATCATAAATCACGAAACGCTCCGCACTTTCGCCGCCCGCCTCGTCGCCGCCGGCGGCTCCACGCCCTCCGAAGTCGCCATCGTCACCGACCATCTCGTCGAAGCCAACCTGCGCGGCCATGACAGCCACGGCGTCGGCATGCTCGTCGCCTACGTCCGCGATTTCGAGGCCGGCACCCTCCACCCCAACCAGAAACCCGAAATCGTCTCCGATACCGGCACCATCTCCGTCTGGGACGCCCGCGCCGGCTACGGCCAGGTCATCGCCCGCCAGGCCGTCGAATGGGCCATCAACACCGCCCGCGAACACGGCGTCGCCGTCAACGGCCTGCGCAACGCCCACCACATCGGCCGCGTCGGTACCTACGGAGAAATCGCCGCCCGCGCCGGCATGGTCTCCCTCCACTTCGTCAACGTCGCCTCCGGCCCGCCCCCCGTCGCCCCCTTCCGCGGCAAACAAGGCCGCTTCCTCACCAACCCCGTCTGCATCGCCATCCCCGGCACCACCGCCAACGAACCCATCCTGCTCGATTTCGCCACCTCCCGCGTCGCCATGGGCAAAGTCCGCGTCGCCCACAACGCCGGCAAACCCATGCTCGACGGCGCCCTCCTCGATCATGACGGCAAACCAACCACCAACCCCGGCGTCATGTACGCCGAAGACCGCGGCGTCGTCCTCCCCTTCGGCGAACACAAAGGCTCCGGCCTCGCCCTCATCTGCGAAATCCTCGCCGGCGCCATCGTCGGCTCCGCCTCCGTCTCCACCAACACCCCCCCCGAACGCGGCATCATCAACGGCATGCTGAGCATCGTCATCGACCCCGCCCGCCTCAACAACCACGACAGCATGATGGCCGAAATCGACTCCATGATCGCCTGGGTCAAATCCGCCGCCCCCGCCGACCCATCCCTCCCCGTCCTCATCGCCGGCGAACCCGAACGCATCGCCCGCGCCGACCGTATCGCCAACGGCATCGAAATCGACGAAACCACCTGGACCCAACTCACCGATATCGCCCAACGCTACCAGATCGCGGTGCCCGGCTGAGGCCAGCAAGAAAGGCGGGGGGCGCTGCCCCCTCGACC
>CAIMWH010000347.1 GCA_903845065.1 uncultured Rhodospirillales bacterium
ATCACTCGGATAGCGCTGCTTGCTCCGGTCATAACGGCCTCGGTTCTCGGTCGTCCACATCGGCAGGCTCCTGCGAATCGGCTCCACAGGCAGAGAATCACAAGTGATTCCAGTGATTCAAGCTGTTTCCGGATGGACACTTACGAGACCATCGCTGCCTGGCTGGGCCATTTGCCCACCGCCCCCCATAGCCTCGCCCCCGATACCGCCCTGATCGAGGATGGCATCCTCGACTCCATCGAAATCCTCAACCTTGTCGCTTTCATCGAGGAGCGCTTCGCCGTGGTCCTGCCGGTCGATGCCTTCATTCCGGAGAACTTCGCCACCCCGGCCGCCGTCGCCGCCCTCGTCGTGACCCTCACCAGCGCGGTTCCCGCATGAGCCTGCCCCAGAAGGTTGATGTCCTCGTCATCGGTGGCGGCCCGGCCGGCAGCATGGCCGCCACCGCGCTCGCCCAGAAGGGCATCGACGTCGCGCTGATCGACAAGCAGCACCACCCCCGCGAAACCGTGGGCGAGAGCATCCTCCCCTCCGCCTGGAAATATTTCGACCTGCTTGGCGTCAGCGAGGCGGTGGCCAAGAACTTCGTCCGCAAGGCCGGCGGCGTGGTGGTCTGGGGTGACCAGATCAGCGAGATCGCCTTCAAGGACTTCGGCTACACCCGCCCCGGCATGCATGTGGAGCGCGACGAATTCGACGACCTGCTGCTGCGCAATGCGGCAGCCAAGGGCGTCGGCGTATTCGAGGGCTACCGTGCCGAGGCCTTCACCCCGGGCGACAATCCGGTCGTGACCGTGGTGGACGAAGCCGGTCAGCGCCGGGAGATCGCCTGCCGGCAGTTCATCGACACCACCGGACAGGCCGCCCTGGTCGGGCGCCAACTCGGCGGGCGCCGCCTCAACGCGGATTTCCGCTTCGTCGCCCTGTGGGGCTATTTCGAGAATTCCCGCTACTTCAGCGCCGGCGGCGTGGCGCGGGACTTCGGGGAAATCCCGCAGCACCCGCCGCTCACCTTCGTCACGCGCCTCGGTGGCTGGGGCTGGTCTTGGCATATCCCGATGAAGAAGGTCACCAGCGTCGGCCTCGTCATCCCGGTGGAGGACTACAAGCGCGAGTTCGCCGAACACCCGTCGCTTGACGCCTATTTCCTCAGCCGCTGCCGCGCCACCCCGCATCTCGGCCGCCTGCTCGCCAACGCGCATATGGTCAACGGCGGCACCCGCATGATGCGCGATTTCTCCTACGGCTGTGACCATATCAGCGGCCCCGGCTTCCTGGTCGCCGGCGATGCCGCCGGCTTCATCGACCCCATCTTCTCCATCGGCGTCGTCTTCGCCCTCTATGCCGGCAATCTTGCCGCCTGGGCCACCCAGCGTATCCTGGCCAACCCGGCGCAGGCCGCGAATACCCGCTTGGTCTTCGAAACCCAGTTGAAGGGCCGTGCCGAACTCGCCTATGCCCTGGCGCTCCCCGGCGTCGAACGGGACGCGACCACCGCGGCTCGCCAGTCGTTCGACTATTTCTCCCAGGCCGAAAAAGAACTCACCTGGTCCGCCGCCTCGATGACCACACGCTCGCAGAACGTGGTGCGCGCGGCGGGCGGGGCGGAGGGTGCCGCCGGCATCCGGCGACGGGACCTCGCGACGTTGCGCTACGCTTGACCAGTATCAGGCTTGAGAAACCCCAGTATCACCTCCGCAACGCGCGCCGGTGCGCCCTCGATGGCACTATGGCCCTGCCCATCCAGCACCGCCACAACACTCCCGGGCAGCAGCGTGTGCAGCACATCGGCGGTGGCGACATAGTCGGGGCCGCTCAGCGCGCCACGCAGCAGCAGGACGGGGGTGTGAAACCCCGCGAACCGGGCAGGATCGGCGCGGAATGCGTCCACCGCCGCCAGTTCGCGCAGCAGCACCGGCGCCCGCGCCGCGCGATCGGCCCAGCCCGGCATGCGGCTCATCTGCGCCACCTGGGCATCGCTCGCGCCGCGCACGATGCGGGCGAACGCCATGATCGCCGCCCCGCCATCGCCCTGCGCGATCGCCGCCCGCATGGCCGGGACGAGATCGGGCGGGAAATAGGCCCCCGGCGCGGTCACCACCGGCGGCTCATAGAGCACCAGCCCCGCCATCGGCTGCACCATCGCGGCCAAAAGCGCACACAGCGCCCCATACGAATGCGCCACCACCGCGCCGCCCCCGAACGCCGCCAGCACGACGGCGATATCCGCGGCCTCCGTATCGAGCCCATACGCCGCAGCATCCCCGCTCGCCCCATGGCCACGCCGGTCCATGCACACCACTGTGAAGTCACCTTCCAGCAACGGGCGCACATTATCCCATTGTTTTTGGCTGCCGCCTGAGCCATGCACCAGCAGCAACAGCGGCCCGGCACCCGAGGCCGTGCAGTTGATCGGCGTTCCGTCCGCCGCGGCTATGGTCAGGACACGCATCGGCGGGGCATCCTTTTGGCTATCGGAGTGAGATAGGCGAGCATGAAAGCGGTAATCCTGGCGGGAGGCCTCGGCACACGTCTGGCCGAGGAAACGGTGCTGCGGCCAAAGCCGATGGTCGATATCGGCGGCCGGCCGATCCTCTGGCACATTATGAAGATCTACGCAGCCCACGGCATCAATGATTTCGTCATCTGCCTCGGCTACAAAGGCATTCAGATCAAGGAGTTTTTCGTCAACTACCGCCTGCACGACGCGGACGTCACGGTGGACGTCGCCTCCGGCACCGCCACCTTCCACCGCACCCGCGCCGAACCCTGGCGCGTCACCCTGGTCGATACCGGAGACGCGACGATGACTGGCGGCCGCCTGCGCCGCATCGCCCCCTACCTCGCCGATGACGACACCTTCTGCATGACCTACGGAGACGGCGTGGCCGATATCGACATCACCGCGGAAATCGCCTTCCACCGCGCCCACGGCCGCCAGGCCACCGTCGCCGCCGTGGGCCCGCCCGGCCGCTTCGGGGCGCTGGAACGCACCGGGGACGTGGTGAATTCCTTCGCCGAAAAGCCCCCCGGAGACCACAGCGCCGGCATCAACGGCGGCTTCTTCGTGCTGTCCACCAAGGTGCTCGATCTCCTGGTCGATGACACCACCATCTGGGAGCGCGGCCCGCTCGAAACCCTCGCCGCCACCGGCGAACTGCGCGCCTTCGACCATGACGGCTTCTGGCAGCCGATGGACACCCTGCGTGACCGTCAGACCCTGGAGCGCTTGTGGGCCACCGGGGAAGCCCCGTGGAAAATCTGGCCGTGAAGCAGCCCGACCCGAACTTCTGGCGCGGCCGCACCGTCCTGCTCACCGGGCACACCGGCTTCAAGGGCGCCTGGCTCGCCCTGATGTTGACAGCCCTGGGCGCCGAAACCATCGGCGTGTCCCTGCCGCCCGAACCCGGCCCGGCGCTGTTCCCGATCTTGCAGCCGGCGATGCGCCTCGCCCACCACGAATTCGATATCCGGGACGCCGCCCGCCTGCGCGGCACCGTCCTCGCCAGCCGCCCCTCCGTGGTGCTCCACCTCGCGGCCCAGGCCCTGGTGCCGCGCGGGTTCGCCGATCCCGCCGGCACCTTCGAAACCAATCTCACCGGCACCATCAACGTCCTGGAAGCCATGCGCGGCGTGGACGAGATCGATGCCGCGCTGATCATCACCACCGACAAGGTCTACCGCAACCTCGCCGACGGCAAACGCTTCCGCGAACACGATCCGCTCGGCGGCCATGATCCCTACAGCGCCTCCAAGGCCGCCGCCGAACTCGCCGTCGCCAGCTGGCGCTCGAGCTACAGCGCCGAACTTCCCGAACTCGCCACCGCCCGCGCCGGCAATGTGCTCGGCGGCGGCGATTTCGCCCCCACCCGCATCGTGCCCGACCTGGTGCGCGCCTGGACCGGCGCCGCCCCCCTCGTCCTGCGCCACCCCGACGCCACCCGCCCGTGGCAACACGTGCTGGACGTGCTGCGCGGCTATCTGCTCCAGGCCGAATACCTCGCCCTCGGCGGCGAGGCCGCCCCAGCGCTGAACTTCGGCCCGGCGGAGCGCGACGAATCCTCCGTGCGCGATCTCATCGCCGGATTCGAAGGCGCCATCGGCACCACGCTTGACTGGAGCCACCAGCCCGCCCCCGCCGAGGCCACCCGCCTCGCGCTCGATCCCGATCTCGCCGGCCGCATCCTCGGCTGGCACCCACGCTTCGACCGCACCCGCGCCATCGCCACCACCGCCGCCTGGTATGCCGCCTGGCACCGCGGTGCGGACATGCGGACGCATTCCCTGAACGACGTCGCGGAGTCCCTGTCTTGAGCATCACCACCTGCCGCTTCTGCGCCGGCCCGCTGAGCGTTCCGTTCTGCGATCTTGGCGCCACTCCGCTGGCCAACTCCTACGTCCCACCCGCCTACGCCGCCGTGCCGGACCCCACCTTCCCCCTCAACGCCATGGCCTGCGAACGCTGCCTGCTGGTCCAGCTCGACCACACCGCCGACGCCACCGGCATCTTCTCCGACTACGCCTATTTCTCCTCCTTCTCCTCCACCTGGCTCGCCCACGCGGCCGCCTTCTGCGCCGCCGCCACCACCCGCTTCGGCCTGACCGCGCGCAGCTTCGTCGCCGAGATCGCCTCCAATGACGGCTACCTGCTGAAGAACTTCGTCAGCGCCGGCATCCCTTGCCTTGGCGTCGAACCGGCCGCCAACGTCGCCGAAACCGCCATCGCCGCCGGCGTGCCCACCTCCGTCGCCTTCTTCGGGCGCGCCGAGGCCGCCCGCATCGTCGCCGAGCGCGGCCATGCGGACCTGGTGATAGCCAACAACGTGTTTGCCCACGTGCCCGACGTGAATGATTTCGCCGCCGGCCTCGCCCTCCTCGCCGGCCCGCGCGGCGTCGTGTCCATCGAGGCGCCGCATCTGCTCAACCTCATCGCCGGCCTGCAGTTCGACACCATCTATCACGAGCATTTCTTCTACTGGTCGCTCCACGCCATGAGCCAGGTGCTGGCCGCCCACGGCCTCACCGTGATGCGGGTGGAACGCCTCACCACCCATGGCGGCAGCTTGCGCGTCATGGCCTCCGCCACCCCACGCGGCGATGCCGGCGATCTCGAAGCCGTCCGCCAGGCCGAAACCGCCGCCCAGCTCGATCGCCCCGCCGGCTACGCCAGCTTCAACGCCCGCGTCGGCGCCGTACTGTCCGGCCTGCGCAACCATCTGCGCCCCACCAACGGCCGCCGCATCGCCGCCTACGGGGCCGCCGCCAAGGGCAACACCCTGCTCAACGCCGCCGGCATCACCGCCGCGGACATCGCCATGGTGGCCGACCGCAACCCCGCCAAGCAGGGCCGCCTGCTGCCCGGCAGCCGCATCCCGGTCGTCACCCCCGAGGAACTCCTCGCCTTCCGGCCGGACGAAGTGCTGATCCTGCCCTGGAACATCGCCCCCGAAGTGGCAGGCGAACTGCGCGCCATTCGCGCCTGGGGCGGCCGCCTGCTGGTCGCCGTCCCCACCCTCACCGAAATCCCCATCCCGGCATGATTTTCGAACCCACCCCGCTCGCCGGGCTGATGGTGGTGCGGCCCGAGAAACACGCGGACCCGCGCGGCTTCTTCGCCCGCCTGTGGTGCGCCGAGGAATTCGCCGCCGCCGGCCACCCCTTCCGCCCGGCCCAGATCAGCGCCAGCCACAACACCGCGCTCCATACCCTGCGCGGCATGCACTGGCAGGCGGACCCGCACGGCGAAACCAAGCTCGTCCGCGCCACCCAGGGCAAGGTTTTTGACGTCGCGGTTGACCTGCGGGACAACTCCCCCACCCGTTTGGGCTGGTTCGGCCTCGAACTCGACGCCGCCGCCCACAACGCCCTGCTGATCCCAGCCGGCTTCGCCCACGGCTTCCTCACCCTCACCGACCACGCCGAACTGCTCTATCTGATCGACACCCCCTACGTCCCCGGCGTCGGCCGCGGCGCCCGCTATGACGATCCCGCCGTCGCCATCGCCTGGCCGCACCCCCCCGCCGTGATCGCCGAGCGGGACCTCACCTGGCCCGCCCTATGACCCGCCGCATCCTCGTCACCGGCGCCACCGGCCTCATCGGCCGCGCCGTGATGCCCCATCTCGCCGCGCTTGACGTGGAGGCGATCGGCCTCGCCCGCCACCCGGCCCCCGGCTGCATCGCCGCCGACCTGTTCGACCGCGACGCCATCCGCCGCGTCCTCGCCGAAACTCGCCCCACCGACGTGCTCCACCTCGCCTGGGATGTCACGCCCGGCCGCTTCGTCCACGGCCCGGAAAACCTCGACTGGACCGCCGCCACCCTGCATTTCGCCCGTGACGCCGCCGCCGCCGGCATAAAGCGCTTCATCGGCGCCGGCACCTGCGTCGAATACGACTGGTCCGACAACGGCATCGCCCCGCGCCGCGAAACCGACCCCACCGCGCCCGACACCCTCTATGCCATCGCCAAGCACGCCACCCACCGCCTGCTGGCCGAATTCTGCCGCTCCCAGGACATCAGCTTCGCCTGGGCCCGCCCGTTCCACCTCTTCGGCCCCGCCGAGGCCCCCTCCCGCCTCGTCGCTGCCGTGATCGGCGCCCTGCGCGACGGCCGCCCCTTCCTTTGCCGCCACGGCCACCTCATCCGAGACTACATGGCCACCGTTGACGCCGGCGCCGCCCTCGCCCGCCTCGCCGCGAGTGACCTCACCGGCGCCATCAACATCGCCTCCGGCACCCCCGTCGCGCTGTCCGACCTCGTCCGCTTCATCGGCACCAAACTCGGTGCCGAACACCTGCTGACCATCCAATCCGAACCGGCCCCCGGCCAACCCGTCACCATGCAGGCTGACGTCACCCGCCTGCGTGACGAACTCGGCTTCACCCCAGGCGCCTCGGTCTGGCAACGCCTGCGCGACCAACTCGCCGCCTGAGCCTCACAAAACGATCTCGCGCCCCCCGCGCGCCGCATCCGTCTCGCCGACCGCATCGTGCACAATCCGCACGAACCCGCCGCGCAACCGCCCCTCCAACACCTGCTCGCGCCGCGCCAGCGCCGCCGGATCGCTGCGGATCGCCGCCGCCTCGGCCACGCCCACGTCGTCGCCCAGCAACGGCCCCGACATCATCCGCACCATCGCCTCCGCCACCCCGCCATTGATCCGCCCCACCAGCGGCGGCCCGGTCCAGGCCGGGCTGCGCTGGATTTCGATCAACCACGGCCGCGCCTGCGCATCCAGCAGCACATCGAACCCGAACAACTTGGCGGCAAACCCCCGCGCCTCGCCCATCCGTCCCTGCCGGGCGAAAAACCCCTCCGCCCGCAGCGTCAGCACGAACCGCCCCACCATCCTCCCGATCGCCGCAAACACCGCCGCCCCGTCATGCCCATCCGCCGCCACCTGCCGCAGATACGCCTTCAGGCTCCAGATGTGTCCGACATTCTCCACCGCCGCGTCCTGGCTCAACTGCAACAACGGATTCTTGCGATGCAGCGCGGTGTTGGTGATGTGCATATCCACCCGCTCCAGCCACCCGTCCTCCTGCCCGTACGGTCGCGGCGCAAACCGCACGATGCCGTCGTCATGCACATAGAACCGCAGCGGATCGGCCGAAGTGATCAGGCAGTAGATCCGCAGATGCGCCTTGCGCCCCTGCACCAGGTAGGGCGGATGGATGTACCGCTGCACCACCGCATCCTCGGCCGCCAACGCCTCCTCCACCCTTTCCGCCAACCGGATCGACTGCCCGCCCTGTCCGCCGCGCGGCTTCACCACGTAAACCGCGCCCGCGTCCTGCCGCGCCGCATAGGCCGCCAACGCGCCGCGCTCATCGGGCATTACGAAACTCGGCGGAAACCGCAAATCCCCGCTGCCGGTATCCGCATGATGCGCCAGCAGCCACGCCAGCCGCCCCTTGTCCGCCACCCAGGACCATTCGTGAAAATCATAGCTCGAACTGCGCCGATGCAGATCGCTCGCCGCATCCAGCGGCCGCGCCGCCAGCACCTCCATCAGCCGCGCCGAAATCTCGTCCGCCGCATCCACCCGCCCCGCCGCCCGCAGCGCCCGGATTTCCGACTGCAATGCGAAGGTGAAATGCTGGCTGTCCGCCGCCGCCCCGGCGCGAAACGCCGCGAACCGCTCCAGTGCCGCCTCCCGCCGGCCAAGCCGATGCAGCAGCACCCCCGCCAGCACCAAGGCCTGCTCATCCCGCCCGGCCCGATGTAACCGCTCGAAGCCGTGCAGCGCCGCCTCGTAGTTGCCGGTATAAATCGCGCACAACGCCAGCTTCGCCACCACCATGCGCGAATTCGGCTGGATCGCCAGCGCGGCACGAAACTGCGCAATCGCCGCATCGAACTCCAGCGCCCGCAAATGCGTATCACCCAATAAAATCCGCGCCTCGAAGGACTGCGGCAGTTCCGCAATCAACCCCCGCAGAATACGCTTCACCTTGAGGATGTCATACTCGATCAAATACCGCAGATCATCGCTCAGAGACACGCATCTACCTCCCGTATGATCCAAACAGATAAAAAGTTTTTGCTTCTTTTTTCAAAAAGAAGTGCTGCTCTTTTTTGAAAAAAAGAACCAAAAAACTTTTATCCGTTTGGCTGTTTACCGCCGGCATCATCGCGACTAGCTGAACCGGCCGGAGCGCGGGAAGCCGTTGGGGGCCGACTTGCCGGCCTGGGCACGCTCGCCGAGCCAGGCCCGCAGGTCCGTCTCGGTGCGCGTCTTCTCGCCCAGCCGCCACGTCAGCCCATCGGCCACCCGGAACGTCTTCACATCCGACAAGCCGCCGTCCTTATATTTCTGCAACATCACCCCCGCCCCGCGCGCCATCTCCGGCACCTGGTCGAGCGGGAACACCAGCATCTTCTTGTTCTCGCCGATCACCGCGACATGGTCGCCATCCACCGCGATGCACAGCTTGGCCTCCTCGCCGGGCTTGAGGTTGAGCACCGTCTTGCCCGTCCGCTTCTCCGCCAGCAGGTCCTCGCTTTTCACCACGAACCCCCGCCCGACCGTGCTCGCCACCAGATGCCGCACGCCCTCGCGCCAGATGAAGAACGCCGCGACATCATCCTCGTTGGTCATCTCGGCGATCAGCCGTAGCGGCTGCCCATCCCCCCTACCCCGCGGCAGATCGGCCGCCCGCAGCGTATAGGCACGCCCATTGGTGGCAAACAGGCACAGCCGATCCGTGGTCTCGCACGCCAGCAGCAACCGCAGCCGGTCACCCTCCTTGAACTTCTGCGTCTCCGGATCGATCCCGTGCCCCTTCACCGCCCGGATCCAGCCCTTCTCGGACAGAATGATGGTGATCGCCTCGCGCTCGACATACGCCTCGTTGGACACCTCGATCTCCGCCGGGGCGCCGCCAAGCTCGGTCCGCCGATCCCCCAGCGGCCCCGACCCGAACTTCGTCCGCGTCTCCTCGAGTTCCCCTACGATACGGTCCCACTGCCGGCCAGGACTCCCGATCAGCGCCTGCAAGTCCTTGCGTTCCTTGCTGAGGTTACGGTGCTCCTTGCGGATTTCGAGTTCTTCCAGCTTGCGCAACGCACGCAGCCGCATGTTGAGGATCGCCTCGGCCTGCACATCGGACAGGCTGAACGCCTTCATCAACTCCGCCTTCGGCTCATCCTCGAACCGGATGATGCGGATCACCTCGTCCAGATTGAGATAGACCGCCAGGAACCCGTCGAGGATCTCCAACCGCCGCTCGATCGCCGCCAGCCGGTGATTGCTGCGCCGAACCAGCACCTCCTTGCGATGGTCCAGCCACTGCCGCAGCACCTCGCGCAGCCCCAGCACCCGCGGCGTGCGATCCGCGGTCAGCACATTCATGTTGAGCGGAAACCGGGTCTCCAGCTGCGTCGCGCGAAACAGCGTCGCCATCAGCACATCGGGCTCGACGCCGCGCGTCTTCGGCTCCAGCACCAGGCGCACCGTCTCGGCACTCTCATCACGCACATCGCCCAACAGCGGCAGCTTCTTCTCCTCGAGCAACTGCGCCATCTGCTCGATCAAGCGCGACTTCTGCACCTGATATGGAATTTCGGTCACCACGATCGACCAGGTGCCGTGCTTGGCCCGCTCCACCTCCCACTTCGCCCGCAGCCGGAACCCGCCGCGCCCGGTCTCGTAGGCCTGTTCCAGCGAGGCCGCTTCCTCGATCAGCAACCCGCCGGTGGGGAAATCCGGCCCCGGCATATGCTTGAGCAGATCAGCGGTTGTCGCGTCAGGATAACGGATCAAATGGATCGCCGCCGCGCACACCTCCCCCGCGTTATGCGGCGGAATGGAGGTCGCCATGCCCACCGCGATGCCGGCCGCCCCGTTGGCCAGCAAATTGGGGAACCCGCCCGGCAGCACCACCGGCTCGCTTTCCTCCCCGTCATAGGTCGGCCGGAAATCCACCGCGTCGTCGTCGATGCCCGCCAGCAGCGCCTTGGCCACCTCGGTCAGCCGCGCCTCGGTGTAACGCATGGCCGCCGCGTTATCGCCGTCGATGTTGCCGAAATTGCCCTGGCCGTCCACCAGCGGATACCGCGCGGCGAACCCCTGCGCGAGCCGCACCATGGCGTCATAAATCGAGGCATCGCCGTGCGGGTGATACTTGCCCATCACATCGCCCACGATGCGAGCGCATTTCTTGAAACCCGCCGCCGGATCAAGCCGCAACTGGTGCATCGCATACACCAGCCGCCGATGCACCGGCTTCAGCCCGTCCCGCACATCGGGCAGCGAGCGCGACATGATGGTGGACAGGGCATAGGCGAGGTACCGCTCGCTGAGGGCGTCGGCGAGGCGGGTTTCCTCAACCTTGCCGATGTGGTCGTCAGGCATGCTATTCGGTCTCCGATTGCGCGGCCGTAGCCGCAAGGCCATCCTGTTGGGCCGCGAGCGCGCAGACGCGGTCGTAGAGCGCCGCGCGTGACTGCGGCAACGCCTGATGCCGCAGCCCGAACACATCGCGGCTGAGGAAATGTCCGGTCAGGCGCAACCCATCCTGCCAATCCGCCGGCCCCGGTTCAATATTCGCCCGCGCCTCGGCATATCCCGGCAGCATGAATCGCGGCAGGGCCAGCAGCCGCCCCTTCCAGATACCCGCCGCCTCGGCCGCCACCGCGCGCCCGGATTTGGGCGAGACGAACGCCAGATTCTCCGTCGTCCCGGTCAAGGCACAACGCGACAAATCGAGCCCATACCCAAGATCGGCCAGCAGCACCGCCTCCCAGCGGATCTGCTCGCTCAGCATCACCGCCCCCAGCGGCAGCCGCGCCAGCAAATGCAGCAACCCGTCGAACACCCGCGGATGCGCCTCGCGCTCCGGCAGCGCCCCCTCGGTCACCGCGCAGGCCGCCCGCAACATCGCCAGCCCCAACGGATCATCCAGCGCCAGCGCCGCCGCCGGATGGATCATCTCCGCCGCAAAGCCGCCCAACTGGTCCGACAACCGCCCGGTCCAGCGCGCCTGCACCAGGTTGCCCGGCTGCCACAGCCCCGCCCGCGTGCGCGACTGCCCACCCCGCGCCAGCCCGCGATGCGCGCCGTGCTCCTCGGTCATCACAGTCACCAGCGCGTCCGCCTCGCCGAACGGCCGCACGTCGAGGACGATACCGGGGGCTTCCCATTCCATGGGCGCGAGTATAGCGCATCCCTACGCCCACCGGTGAACCATGCCGTGAACGGGCGGGCCACGAAACGCCATCCAACGGAGAAACTTCCATGCAAGGCAAAGTCCAGGGCCGCGTCGCCCTCGTCACCGGCGCCGGTCGCGGCATCGGCCGCTCGATCGCCCTCAAACTCGCCTCCGAAGGCGCCCACGTCGTCGTCAACGATCTCGACGCCGCGCCCACCGAGTCCGTGGTGGCCGAAATCAAGGCCATGGGCGGCGAGGCCATCGGCTTCCCCGGCAGCGTCACCAAGCCCGAGTTCGGTGACATGGTGATCGCCAAGGCAATGGACACCTACAAGTCGATCGACATCATCGTGAACAACGCCGGCTACACCTGGGACAACGTCATCCAGAAAATGGACGACGAGCAGTGGTACGCCATCATCGACTGCCACCTCACCGCCCCCTTCCGCATCCTGCGCGCCGCCCAGCCCTTCATCCGTGACATGTCCCGCGCCGAAGCCGCCGCCG
>CAIMWH010000348.1 GCA_903845065.1 uncultured Rhodospirillales bacterium
ATCACTCGGATAGCGCTGCTTGCTCCGGTCATAACGGCCTCGGTTCTCGGTCGTCCACATCGGCAGGCTCCTGCGAATCGGCTCCACAGGCAGAGAATCACAAGTGATTCCAGTGATTCAAGCTGTTTCCGGATGGACACTCAGCAGGACGGCTTGTCGGCAACTGTAAGTGCGATCTGGCAGCCATTGTCTCTTACAAGCGAAAACACCGACGCGACGTCGCAGGTGACCAACTACAGCGCCGATGGCTCCAGTATCATGACAACATATACCGGCCCGGGCGGAACCGGCACGGCCGTCGGCATTGATCGCGAAAACTATGCTGGCACGTCCCAGATCACGACCATCAGCACGGCGGATAGCACGACCGACTACTATACTGGTCCTAATGGAACGGGAGAAATAACTGAGAAAGATCAGGAAAATTCGGGCGGCTCATCGGTCATCACCAATTACAACGTGGACGGATCATCGACCGCCATTAGTTACAGCGGGGCGAACGGCTCCGGAGATGTCACGCAGACTAGCGTAACGAACTCCGACAATTCGTATCGTATTACTATTTACGATGCCAGCTATACCATAACGGAGAGTTTCGACACGTCTGGCCAGCAAACGGGCAACGTCGTTGACGTGAATTCCGGCGCAGGAGTCGTCGTCAATCGCAGCAGCTCACCGGATTTCCCACAGGACTTCTATTTAGCTGGCGCCCCGTCGCGGGTTGTGGTGCAGGGCGCCACAACCGGGGCGCTCAACCTGCATGTCGGCACGACGGATTTTAGTTATATCGAATTCATTGCCGGCGCCTCCGTCGCAGTCACGATGGGAGGCCGGCAAGGCGTCGTCGGTCGGCCAAACCTGGGATATTTTACTTCGATTTCGGTCAGTTGGACGGATGGCATCGGAGGAGCCGAAACCGCGGTCTTTCCGGAGGGCGCGGTCGGTTACTTGTCATCCTCCCAAGGCCTGCCCGGGTCATCCGACTTCGTCTTCGGCGTCGCGTCGTCTGCTGGCTACGAAGTGGCGTGCTTCTGTGCTGGGACTCATATCATGACTTCCCACGGTACTATTCCCATCGAAGACCTGACGGTGGGAGACATGATCCTCACTCATTCGGGTTCAACCGTGCCAGCGCTGTGGATTGGCTGTCGTCATATCGAATGCAAGGGCCATCCCAAGCCTTGCGATGTTTGGCCGGTGCATGTCCATCCTGGTGCATTCGGCCCAGCATGGCCCAACCGGGACCTCTGGTTGTCGCCTGACCACGCGGTCTTCATCGACGGTGTGCTCATCCCGATCCGCTATCTCCTGAACGGCGCAACTATCGTCCAGGAGCCCAAGGATGCGGTCTCTTACTGGCACGTCGAACTCGCGGATCATGATCTTCTCCTGGCGGAGGGAATGCCCTGCGAATCCTATCTTGATACGGGCAATCGCAGCATGTTCTCCAATGGCGGTCCGTCCGCGCGGCTGCATCGAGGCGCGGCCCTAAAGGTCTGGGAATCCAGCGCTTGCGCTCGCCTTGTCCTCGAAGGAGCCGCACTGGAGGCAGCGCGGAGCTTCGTTCTCGATCGCGCAATCGAACTCGGCCATCGTATGACCAGCAATGCCGACCTGAGGCTGGTCGCTGATGGGCACGTGCTGCGTCCGGAGATCAGGGGTTGTGTGCATCGGTTCCAAATTCCAGAGAATGCCAGCACTCTTCGGTTGATATCCCGCAACGCCGTTGCCGCACATTTGCACGACAATGTAACAGATCATCGCCGCCTGGGTGTTGCCGTCTCTTGTATCACTTGCAGCGGAATGGAAATCCCCTTGGACGATCCGTCACTTGGGTATGGCTGGCACGACGTTGAACGGCACGCTGATGGGCTGGTGTGGCGGTGGAGCTGCGGCGAGACGATCTTGTCGGTCCCACGAGGGCAAGTCCTTGATGTCGATGTGGCGATGACGGCGCGTTACTGGCTCCGCCATGAGGACAGTGAAATGATCGGTACGGACCACGCCACGGCTGCGTAGCTACGATGTCCCGAACCAGTCAGGCAAGCTCGTGAGATTCCTCGCGTGCACCCGTCATGCCACTTCGTAGGGTGCCGCAATACTGCCTGATCCCCACTCCGGGCCAGCGGGTCGAGGATTATCTCCCCCGCGCGTCGCGGATCGCGCGCCATACGGTCTCCGGAGTGGCCGGCATTTCGATGTCGCGTACGCCAACTTGTGCAAGGGCGTCCATCAGGGCGTTCATCGCGGTTGGCGCGCCGCCGGCGGCGCCGGCTTCGCCGCTGCCTTTGATGCCGAGCGGGTGGGAGGGGGCGGCGGTTGGCAGCGATTCCAGTTCCAGCGCCGGCAGTTCGTCGGCGCGGGGGATCTGGTAGTCCATGAACGATCCGGTGAGCACTTGCCCGCTCTCCGGATCGTGCACAACGCGCTCGCACATCGCCTGCCCGATGCCTTGCGCCACACCGCCCTGGAGTTGCCCTTCGAGCAGCATCGGGTTCAGCACCCGGCCGAAATCATGCAGCATGGTGTAGCGCTCGATCCGCCATTCCCCGGTGTCCGGGTCCACCTCCACCTCGGCGATATGGCACCCGTTGGGGAACGTCGGCCCGGACGGTTTCCAGAACCCGGCGCCATTGAGCAGCGTCGGCGCATCCCCACGCCCGAGTTTCCGCGCCACCGTCTTCAGCCCGACGGCCCGATCGGTACCAACAATCCGAAACCGCCCCTCCTCGAACACGATATCCGCCACCGCGGCCTCCAGCGCATCGGCCGCCAGCGGCGTCGCCTGCTTCACCAGGTCCACGGCCGCCTCCGCCAATGCCGCCCCGGCGATCGGAATGGAGGCCGAACCCCCGGTGCCATGGCCCGAAGGAATCCGATCGGTATCCCCCTGCACCACGTCGATATCATCGGGATCGAGCCCCAGCTGATCCGCGATCAACTGCGCATAAGCAGTCTGGTGTCCCTGTCCGTTGGACATCGTGCCCACCAGCACCGTCACCCGCCCATCCGGCCGCAACTCCAGCCAGGCATGCTCGCCCCACGAACCCGCGACGCGCTCGCAATAATGCGCCCACCCCATGCCCCGCAGCATCCCGCGCGAAGCCGCCTCCGCCCGCCGCGCCGCGAACCCCGCCGCATCGGCGCGCGCCAGCGCGGTATCCATCATCGCCGGGAAATCCCCGCTGTCGTAGCGCAGCCCGAGCCCGGTCTGATACGGCATTTCCGCCGGATGCAGCATGTTGATCCGCCGCAACTCCAGCTTGTCGACGCCCAACGCCCGCGCCGCATGATCCACCAGCCGCTCCAGCAGATACACCGCCTCCGGCCGGCCGGCGCCGCGATACACCTCGGTCGGCGCCGTATTGGAAAACACCCCCGTCACCGCCGTATGAATGGCCGGCAGCCGATACACCCCCGCCAGCGCCGGCATGTTGGACGTCGGCGACAACTGCCCCTTCGGCGCCAGATAAGCCCCCACCGCCGCGGTGGACGTCACCCGCAACGCCAGAAACCGATACCCCGCATCCAGCGCCAACTCGCCTGAATAAACATTGTCCCGTGCCTGGTAGTCCGACAGGAACCCGTCCCCCCGCTCCCCCATCCACGCCACCGTCCGCCCGGTCCGCCGTGCCGCCCACAGCACCAGCACCTGCTCGGGATAAAGCGCGTTCTTGATCCCGAAACTCCCCCCCACATCCGCCGTCAGCACCCGGATACGGTCGGGCGCCACCTTGAACACGCTCTCCGCCAGCGCCTCCTTCAGCCCATGCGGCATCTGCGTCCCGGTCGACAGCACATACCGCCCATCCTCGAACGCCCCGATCGCCCCCCGCGTCTCCAGCGAACCGACATGAATGCGGGTGTTCTGCGTATCCAGCCGCACCCTATGCGCCGCCGCCCCGAACGCCGCCGCCACCGCCGCGCCATCCCCCGCCGACCACTCGAAACACACATTCCCCGCCGCCGCATCCCACACCAGCGGCGCCCCCGGTTCGGCCGCCGCCGCCGTCCCGGTCACCGACGGCAGCGTGTCGTAGTCCGCCACCACCAGCTCCGCCGCATCCCGCGCCTGCGCCTCGCTCTCTGCCACCACCATGGCCACGCTGTCGCCGACGAACCGCACCACGTCCCGCGCCAGCGCCGGATGCTCCGGGCGAAACCGAAACCCCGCGCTCTCCGGCGTCCCCGGGAACCGGATAAGATCGCTCCCCGCCGGGATGCCCCCCAACCCGTCCGCCGCATAATCCGCCCCGGTCAGCACCGCCAACACCCCAGGCGCCGCCAAAGCCGCCGCCGTATCGATCGCCACGATCCGCGCATGCGGATGCGGACTGCGGATCATCACCGCCCGCGCCATGCCCGGCAAAATCAGGTCCTGGGTAAACCGCCCGCGCCCGGCGAGCAGGCTGATGTCTTCCTTGCGGCGCAGCGGCTGGCCGAATGCGTTGGTGCCCATGGGTGCTCCTTGTTCCCCCCCAGTGTGCGACACCCCGCCACACATTGCCAAACCACCCCCACTCCTGTTCCCTGCCGGCATGACGATCACCCCAACGGCCCCATGCTCCAGTTCCTGACCCGGCGCGTCCTCGCCGCCGCCGTTGTCCTGCTGGCCAAGTCCTTCGTCATCTTCGCCCTCATCGGCCTCATGCCCGGCGACCCGGTCGATCTCCTGATGGCCGCCAACCCCGACTCCACCCCCCAGGAAGTCACCCGCCTGCGCGCCATCTACGGCGTCGACCAGCCCATCCTCGAACGCTACGGCCACTGGCTCGGCGCCGCCGCCCAGGGCGATTTCGGCTTCTCCCGCCTGCAACACCGCCCGGTGCTCGAAATCGTCGTCCCCGCGCTCGGCAACACCATCATCCTCACCGGCATCGCCTTCATCCTCAGCACCATCGCCGCCCTGGCGCTGGGCACCATCGCCGCCGTGCGCCGCGGCACCTGGATCGATCGTGCCATCAACCTGTTCGCCTACGCCGGCATTTCCGTCCCCGGCTTCTGGCTCGGCCTGCTGTTCATCTACGTCTTCGCCGTCACGCTGGGCATCCTGCCCGCCGGCGGCATGCCCCGCCCCGGCCAGCCCTATCCCGCCTGGGCCTACCTCGTGCTCCCCGTCGCCACCCTGTTCATCGTCGAAATCGGCGGCCTCAGCCGCTTCACCCGCAGCGCCATGCTCGAAGTCCTCGGCCAGGATTTCGTCCGCACCGCCCACGCCAAGGGCCTCGCCCCCGCCCGGGTGGTGATCAAGCACGTCATGCGCAACGGCCTCATCCCGGTCGTCACCATCATCGCCCTCGGCATCGGCCACCTCTTCTCCGGCGCCCTGTTGATCGAAACCATGTTCGCCTGGCGCGGCATGGGCCGCCTCACGCTGGAAGCCATCATGGGCAACGACTACAACCTCGCCCTCGTCTGCCTCCTCTTCACCACCCTGATGATCGTCATCGGCAACACCCTGGCGGACCTCGCCTACGCCATCCTCGATCCCCGCATCGATCTCGAGGGGCGCCGCGGATGACCGCCCAGCCCGCCACCGTCTGGCAACTGCGCCTCCGCCGCCTGCGCGCCGACGGTCCCGCCATCGGCGGCGCCTTCACGCTACTCCTCCTCGTCGCCCTCTGCACCGCCGCCCCCTGGATCGAGGCCGCCCTCGGCGTCTCCGGCGTCGAGACCGATCTGCTGAGCCGCTTCGACCCGCCCTCCCTCGATCACCTCCTCGGCGCCGACGATGCCGGCCGCGACGCCCTCGCCCGCCTCCTGCGCGGCGGCCTCACCTCGCTCTCCATCGGCCTGTTCGGCGCCCTCGGCGCCAGCGTCGTCGGCACCCTCGTCGGCGCCACCGCCGGTTACCTGCGCGGCTGGGTGGACATGGTGCTGATGCGCTTCACCGATTTCATCATCGGCCTGCCCTGGCTCCCCATGCTGATCATCCTGGCCGCGCTCGACCTCACCAAGCTCGGCCTGCCCGAAGCCCTCAGCCGCTCGCCGGCGGCCAACTACTGGCGCATCGTCATCATCTTCACCGTCCTCGGCTGGACCGGCGTCGCCCGCCTGGTCCGCGCCGGCACCATCGCTTTGGCCGACCGCGAATTCGTCCTCTCCGCCCGCGCCCAGGGCGCCACCCCCTGGCGCATCCTGCGCGTCCACATCCTGCCCAACGCCATCTCCCCGGTGATCGTCGCCACCACCCTGGCGATGGGCCGCATCATCCTGGCCGAATCGGGCCTCTCCTTCCTCGGCGTCGGCATCCAGCCGCCGCAAACCTCCTGGGGCAGCATGCTCACCAACGCCCAGGACATGATCGCCACCGCCCCCTGGCTCGCCGCCTACCCCGGCGTGATGATCCTCATCACCGTCATCGCCATCAACTTCCTCGGCGACGGCCTGCAAGCCGCCTTCGACCCCCAGAGCGACCGCTCCGCCGGCACCCGCTGAACCCGGCCGCCGCGGCGCCATCCGCATAGCCGGATGGCGCCGCCCAGCCCCGCCTCAGGTCCGACGAACGCGCCGCCGCAGCCCCAGCGCCGCCACCCCGCCCACCAGCAACGCCAGCGAGGCCGGCTCCGGCACGTCGATGTTGTCGGTCACCAGCACCGGGTCAACGCCAGGAATGGAGCCGCCGAACGTGATCGTGTGCGGCCCCGGCGAAAGCCCATCCAGCATCACCCAGTAGCCGTCCGACACGAACCCGTCATAGGTTCCCCCCGGCATGCCATAGATATTGCCGGCCGGCAGGCTCGCCGGAAAAAACGCCGCGCTGGTCTGGCGATAGGTCCCGTCCACCGCCACCGCAACCCCGTCGACGCTCGCCATCAGCCCCGTCGCACCGCCGATCGCCGGCGAAATAAAGCCGAGCGCGCACGACAGCCCGCAGGCCGCCGTATCGGTCTCCAGGTCGATATAGTTGACCACCGGGAAAAACACCGGCGTCCCGCCCGGCGCGGAGAACGAGCGCGTCACCGACTCGCCGAACGTCCCGGCGAGGAAGAACACCGGCCCCGCGTTGTTCTGTCCCGCATCCGCCCCGGTGGCGTCCATGATGGGATTGTTGGCCGAAGGAACACCGAGCGCCCACTGCCACCACTGCTCCGACCACTGAAGCTGCGTCTGGCCATCCACGCTCGTGCCAGGTGCCACCACGGCGGCGGAAGCCGGGCCGGCAAGCGCCGCGAGTGCGATGCCTGCCGAGAGGAGCCGCTTGAAATCAAGCATTTGAAAATTCCTATCACAATGTCATCCCCCATTCGTCGACGCGCCCGAAACTATCAGTTCCACCAATCCATGGCTGCGGAGAATATGCTGCTTTCCGGTTATCACGTCGGCAACCCAGATAAGTAAAACACATGCCAAAATGACAACACATGTGTTTTCAATATTTCCCTATTGCGGAGTGTTATGCTTTTATCCGGCATGTAAATTTATCCGACAATAATCATACGCCATATCCGAGCGTATTACATTGACTATCGACAAATAGAATGAAATCGCAAAAATTCAGGATACAGCGGATATTTTCACCCGTGAATCACTGCTGCCCTGCACTCCGAACACCGGCGCGGAGGTATCTATATACGCCCCCGCGCTGTCCCGCCCCGCCTACAGCACAAACGGCAGGTCCGTCGTCCCCGGGTCATGCCCCGCCGCCGTCAGCAGCGCATGCGCCTGCCCGCGATGATGGGTCTGGTGGTTGAAGAAATGCACCACCAGCATGCCGCGCGGCCGGCGCATCTCCCGCCCCACCGCCCCGCTGAACCACACCAGGTCCTGCGCCAGCCAGTCCGCGGTCACCCCCGCCGCCCACGCCTCGATCGCCGCATCCGCCCGCACCCGCGCCGCCGCCATCGCCTCGAAATCGTCATACAGCCCGCCGCTCTGCTTGATCGACTGCGCCGGCTTGTCCCATCCATCGAAGCGCGACATCCACTGCCGGTCCGCCCACATCAGATGATTGAGCGTGGCATGCACCGAACCCCAGAACGCGCCGTTGTCCGCCTTGCGCGCCTCATCCGTCAGCAGCGCCGCGGCGGCATACCACTGCCGGTTCATCACACTATTGTACTTCGCCATCAATTGGACGAATTCGGGGCTAACCATCGCGATCTCCTGTTCACCCGAGCGGGCAGGGGATGATTGCACTACGCGCAACCAGGGCGTAGCAATTGCAATCAATCATCCGCAGCCCAACGCCGGCGCATACCGGCCATCCGGCAGATCACGGCATGGGGGAGGCCACAACATGAACGTCCAACTGCGCGAAACCACCACCCTGAAGGCGCCCGGCGCCAGCCGCCTGTCGGTGGCCGACTGCGATATCCACCCCGCCACCAGGTCCGACAAGGACCTCCACCCCTGGCTGTCCCGCCACTGGATCGAGCACATCGCCCAGTTCGGCAAACCCGCCCGCCACGGCTGGGCGTCCGGCCCGGCCTACCCGAAGGGCCAGCCCAACGCCTCCCGCCGCGATGCCTACCCCCCCGAGGGCGGCCGCCAGGGCAGCAGCCTGTCCTTCATGCAGGTCCAGCACCTCGATGCCAACAACGTCGAGCTCGGCATCCTCAACCCCCTCGGGGCAGGGCAGGGGGTGCAGAACCCCGATCTCTCCAACGCCATCTGCCACGCCAGCAATGAGTGGCAGATCGCCGAATGGACCAGCAAGGACAGCCGCCTCAAGGGCTCGGTGATGTCCAACTACGAAGACCCCATCGAGGCCGCCGCCGAAATCCGCCGCTACGCCGGCAACCCCAACTTCGCCCAGGTCCTGCTGCTTACCCGCACCGCCGAACCCCTTGGGTCCAAGCGATACTGGCCGATCTACGAAGCCGCCTGCGAAGTCGGCCTCCCCGTCGCCATCCACGCCTTCGGCTACGGCGGGGCGCCCATCACCACCGCGGGCTGGCCCACCTATTATATCGAGGAGATGGTCGGCCACGCCCAAACCAGCGAAGCCGTCGTCACCAGCCTGGTCACCAACGGCGTCTTCGCCCGCTTCCCCACCCTGAAAATCATCATGGTCGAGGGCGGCTTCGCCTGGGCGCCCTCTCTCGCCTGGCGCCTGGACAAGGTCTGGACCCGCCTCAAGGCCGAAACCCCCACCCTCACCCGCCTCCCCAGCGAGTACATCCGCAGCCACGTCTGGTGGACCAGCCAGCCGATGGAGGAGCCCGAGCCCCGCGAACACCTGCTGGACACCCTGGAATGGATGGGCTGGGACAAACTCCTCTTCGCCACCGACTACCCCCATTGGGATTTTGACGACCCCGCCACCTGCCTGCCGCTGAAACTGGACGAAACCAGGCGCCGCCAGTTCTTCCTCGGCAACGCCCGCACGGTCTACGGGCTGGGCTGATCCGCGCAGAATTCAGGGGCGCCGTCGCCGTCGTGCTTGCGCGACGCCGCCGGCGCTCTTATTTTCGCTCCACAAGTTGCAAATCATTCGCACTTGCGACACCCGAGGATTTCGCCGATGCGCCTGCTGCCGTTCGCCCTCGCCGCCGCCGTCCTGTCCGTCACCGCCCCGCCGGTGCGCGCCGACGAGCCCACCTTCACCCTCACCATCCGCGACCACCGCTTCGAACCCGCCCAACTCGAAGTCCCCGCCGGCGTGAAGTTCCAACTCGTCGTGAAAAACCTCGACGCCACCGCCGAGGAGTTCGACAGCAAGGACCTCAAGCGCGAAAAGGTCATCGCCGCCGGCAAGAGCGGAATTATCAACCTCGGCCCACTGAACCCCGGGACATATCGCTACGTCGGCGAGTATCATGAAGCCACCGCGAAGGGCGAACTGGTCGCGAAGTAGATTTGAGCGGGAGCCGGACGCGTGTTGTCGACAGCCATCATCGTCTTTCGTGAAATCCTCGAGGCCGCGCTCATCGTCGGGGTCGTCATGGCGGCCAGCCGCGGCGTGCCCCGCCGGGGCCTCGCCGTCCTGACCGGCCTCGCCGGCGGTGTCCTCGGCGCCATCCTGGTCGCCTTCTTCGCCGGCGAAATCGCCGACGCGGTGGCCGGCTCCGGCCAGGAAATCTTCAACGCCAGCGTCCTGCTCGTCGCCGTCGCCATGCTCGGCTGGCACAACGTCTGGATGAAGCGCCACGGCCGCGAAATGGCGCGCCAGATGAATGATATCGGCCGCGCCGTGCGCGAGGGCGGCCAACCCGTCCGCGCCCTCGGCATCGTCGTCGGCATCGCCGTCCTGCGCGAGGGCTCGGAGGCCGTGCTCTTCCTCTACGGCATCGCCGCTAGCGGCGCCGGTTCGCTCTGGGAAATGGCCCTCGGCGGCCTGCTCGGCGTCGCCGGCGGCATTTCCCTCGGCACCGCCCTCTACCGTGGCCTGCTGCGCATCCCGCCGCGCTACCTCTTCAGCGTCACCGGCGCCCTCATCCTGGTGATGGCCGCCGGCATGGCCTCCCAGGCCGCCTCCTTCCTGGTCGCCGCCGACGTGCTGCCCGCCCTCGGCACCCAGATCTGGGACAGCACCGCCCTGCTCGACCCCGAAAGCCTGCTCGGCCGCACCCTGCACACCCTGATCGGCTACGACGCCCGCCCCGCCGGCATCCAACTGGTGGTCTTCGCCCTCACCTTGGCCATCATCGGCGGCTCGATGCGCGCCGTCGGCGGCAAACCGCCGCACCGCGTGCCCGCCACCGCGCGCTAACCCACGAGAACCGTGGCCGGCGCCACCAACGGCGCCGGCCGCGCCATCACCTACTGCCCCGTATCGCGCCGCAACGCCGTCATCGGCAACGACGCCACCTCGTCCTCCAGCACCACATCGCACCGCCCGCCACGCCCCGGCCCCTTTACCGTGCCGATCAGCCAGTCCCGATCCTTGTGCGCCAACACCGAGGCATCCTTCACGCACTGCCCCAGCGGCGCCCCCGGCCCCTCCAGCGACCAGCGCCGCAGATCGGCCGGTGCCGCCGACATATCGTCATCCGCCGTGCCACCCTCCGGCCGCACGATGCAGCGCTTGCCCTGCTCGAACTCCACCACCGTACCCGCCGTCAACGTCCCGTCCGACGTATCCACCACATAGACCCGCCGCTTCGCCACACACAGCGCCGCCACCGGGGGCGATGCACCTCCGCCCGGCGCCACCCGCGGCCCCGCCGCCCCGCCCGAGATCCCATCCCGGGTCCCGCTGTAGCTCACCACCAGCCCCAGCACCCGCGCCGCCTCATCGGGCGTGGTGATCTTCTGCACCTCCGCCAGCGTGGTATTCGGCGCCGGCGTCAGCCGCAGCGTCAGCGGCCCCTTCGGCGCCTGCCAGTCCATCGCATACGACAGCAACGCATCCCCATTGGCCCGCGAAACCGCGCTCTGCCCCGCCAGCATCCCGCCCAGCACCCCGCGCAGCATCGCGATCCCCTGTTTCGGCGCCATCCCGGCCAGCTCGCTCAACGGCGGCACCACCTGGCTCAGCAGCGAATGGTCATCGAACGTCAGCGACGCACTGCGCAACGTGGTGTCGTTCTGCGCCTGCTCCGCCGCCGCGGCCCCCGGCGGCGGCACCCCATCGAAGGTCAAATTGAGGTCCAGCGTCGCCAGCCCCGGCACCACCGCCTGCAACCGGTTCACCGCCAGCACCTTGCGCGCCTCGTCGTAGCGAAAATCCACCGCCACATCCATGCTGGTCGCCGGCAGCTTCAGCGCCTGGATCTGCTGCTGCATCGCCCCGGTCACCATGATCCCCTCCGCCGTCGCCTTGGCGAAATACGGCCCGCTCCCCGGCTTGCCGTCGCTGCCCAGGTCGATCCGGTCGAAATCGAGATCATCCACCACCACGCGGCGGATCGTCAGCCGGCTCGGCGGCGTCCCCGGCGGATCGGGCGGCAGATCCACCGTCACCCCCTCCAGCATGAACCCCGAAGCCCCGATCGGCGCGGCCGACTTGTAGGCGAACCCCGTCCCCGCCGCGGTCGCCTGCGCCCGGATCGCCGGCAGCAACAATTCGAACCGCTGCAACCCATCCGCCCGCCCATCGGGCGCGCCCGCCAGCACCGCGCCCCCCCCCCAGAACGGCGCACACCATCCACCGCCGCCACCGCGGCGTGCCGCCAGTCGCCAGAAGCTTCGCCATGCTGTGTCTCCGTCCTGCGTGCCAGCGCCACACGAGCGCCTGCCGCAACATCTATCGCGACGCACCCCGCGAAGCCACTCACATGTCAGCCATCAACCGCCGAGGAGGGGAGGGGGGGAAGCCGCTCAGACCGGCTCGCGCCGCGCCATCGCCGACAAATGCGCATCGCGAATGGTCTCGACCAGCCGCTGCGGATGGAACGGCTTCTGCATGAACGCGAAAATGCCACCCTTGGTCGCCGCCTCCGCGCTCTCCGCGGTGGCATGCGCGGTAATCAGGATCACCGCCAACGCATCGCTCGGCGCCCGCCGCCGCTGCGCCTCGGCCGCGAACGTCAACCCATCCATCCCCGGCATGCGCAGGTCCGACACCACAACGCTGATCGACGGCATCCGGTCCAGCGTCAACAGCGCCTCGCGCGGATCATTGCTGCCGCACACCTCCAGCCCACGCGCCGACAGGAACGCCGTCAGCGCGTCGGCGACATCGACGTCGTCATCCACCACCAGCACCACCGTATGGTCATAGGCTGCGCTCGAAGCGCCTTTCGGTGAAGCCAGTTGCGGCTGCTGCATGATAACCCCACTCTGCGGCTGGCGGCGGTAAGCCAGCGTCACATCGTTATATCAACAGCGTTAAAGTTTCAACAATCCCGTACTTTAGTTTCACGATTGCGTGCGGGATCAGTTTAACGCGCTATTTGCGCCCAATTCTTCGGCATAATCGTAGGCCTTTAGAATCGATGCGCCCGTCTGTGCTCCGCCGTACTGTCTAACCCATCTTATTCACGGCGTGGCAGGGATTCGCTGGCGGGCGTCGCGTAAGGCGTTGATCACGTTTAAGGACTGGGTGTCGAAGCCATCCTTTCCACGCGAACGCGCCG
>CAIMWH010000349.1 GCA_903845065.1 uncultured Rhodospirillales bacterium
ATCACTCGGATAGCGCTGCTTGCTCCGGTCATAACGGCCTCGGTTCTCGGTCGTCCACATCGGCAGGCTCCTGCGAATCGGCTCCACAGGCAGAGAATCACAAGTGATTCCAGTGATTCAAGCTGTTTCCGGATGGACACTAACGCTTTCTTAACGCTGCGTGTCGCGTGGTCATCGGGTATTCAGGTCTTGCCAAAGGATCGTGCCATGATCACCATCTTTCGTAACATCATTGCCCTGGCCCACGCGCGTCGCGCGGTCACGGCGCTTGAGTACGGCCTGATCGCCGCAGTGATCGGAGGCGTGGTGATTACCGCGGCCACCACATTCGGCAACTCTCTCAGCCATGCCTACAGCACCATCGGCAATGCGCTGACCGGAAAAGCCGCCGGGGTCTGATCCATCCGCGCCGGCTCTCCGGCGCAGTGGGACATGATCCGGCTCACGGGGTGGCGATTGCCATCCCGCGCAGCCTGATCAGCCCATCCGGCACCTGTTGGAAGCCGGTGAGCGCCTTGCGCATGCCCACGATGTTCTTCGGGTTCCACAAGTATACCAGCGGCATGTCGATGCGTTCCTGCTGCCAGACGCGGGCATAGATCTCACGGCGGCGGCTGGTGTCGGTATACACGCGGGCATCGTCAAGCAGCGCGTCCACCTCCGGGCGGCTGTAGTGGCCGTAGTTGAAGGTGCCGCCGGTATGCAGCATCTGCCACATGTTGCCATCCGCGTCCGACCGGCCGGACCAGCCGATGAGGTAGGCCTCGAAATTGCCGGCGTAGCCTGCCTGCAATGAGGCGGCGAATTCCATGGTCCTGATTTTCACATCGAACCCGGCCTCGCGCGCCATCGACTGGATCACTTCGGCGGCCTGCTGCGAGTCGGGCTCGTTGGTGGCGGTCAGCACGATGGGCACCGGCAGCGTGACGCCCGCCTGCTTCAGCAGCGCCTGGGCGCGGGCGATATCGCGCTTCGGCGAGACGATTTCCGGCACATACATCGGCGAGGTCGGCGGATTGGCCTGCGCGGTGGGGGCGAATACGCCGTTGAACACCACGTCCACCAGCGCCTGCTTGTCGATGGCGAGTTCGAAGGCCTGCCGCACCAGGCCGTTCTGGCCCGAGATGGTGTTCGCCGCCGCAGAGTTGCCGGTGTTGAAGGTGATGCCGGTGTAGGCCAGCGAGTCGGTCATCGCGAGCTGGAGGTTGGGGTCTTTCTTGATCGCCGCGATATCGGTCGGCAGCACATACTCCACCAGGTCGAGGCTGCCGGCCTGGAGGTTGGCCAGCCGGACCGCGGAGTTGACGATGGAGTGGTAGACCACCTGGTCGAAATGATAGGCGGACGGGTTCCAGTAGCCGGGGAAGCGCTTCAACGTGATGTGGTCCTGCGCCACCCGCTCCACGAACGAGAACGGGCCGGCGCACACCGGATGAAGCCCGAAATCGGCGCCGGCGGCCTCGGTGGCCTTGGGCGAGATCATGATGCCGGCGCGATCGGTGAGTTGCGCCAGCAGCGGCGCGTTGGGCGCCTTCAGCACCAGGCGCACCGTCAGCGGGTCGATTACCTCGATGGACTGGATGGCGTTGACCTCGCCGGCGCGCATGCTGCCCTTGGCGGTGAGGTCCCGGTTGAGCTTGTAGCGCACTGCCTCGGCATCGAGTTTCTCGCCGTCATGGAACGTCACGCCCGGGCGCAGGGTGATCACCAGATGGGTGGGGTCCTGGTAGCTGTAGCCGGTGGCGAGTTGCGGGATGATGTTGAGCTTGGTGTCCAGGTCGAACAGCTTGTCGCACATGCCGGCGTAGACGATGCGGCCGACATAGCTTGAGCCGAGGGTGGGGTCGAGCAGGTCGGGGTCCTGGCGCAGGCCGATGTGCAGGGTCTGGGCCTGGGCGCTCGCGATGAGGCTACCCGTTGCAAGTATGGCGGCGGCGAGTGTTCCCTGAAGCCAGTGGCGCATGGTTGGTCCCCCCTTGGTGCGGCGCGGATGCTGTGACGAAACGCGGCGTCCCGCAAGCGGAACCGCGGGCTACAGCCCGATCGCGCGCAGGAGGGATTGCACCACAATGCGGTCGGCCGGGCCGTAGTTCGCTTGGTGGTAGAGCCACAGGAACCCGTGCGCCGACACGATGCCGAGGGCGGCGAGGCCCCATGCGAGGCGCGGCAGCACGGTGGGCCGGGGGGCGGCAAGGGCGGCGAACAGCAGGAACGGGTAGAATTCCTGACGATAACGGTGGTTCATGAACACCAGCCCCAGCATCAGGAGCGCGGGCAGCGCGAGGCCGGTGGCCAGCGCGATGGCGTTCCCCGCCTGCCGCCGCCACGTGATGACGAAGCGCCCGGCCAGCAGCATCAGCAGCGGATCGGACAGCAGGAAACTCGCCGGCGGCAATTCGGCCTCGACCATGCGGGCCTGGAAGGCACCGAACAGGAGGTCTCCACCGGGCCAGTAGAGCGGCCAGACCGGGGCGAAGTAATAGAGCAGGCCGAAGCCAAGGCGCTCAGGGTTGAAGGCACTCTGCGCGGCGATGCGAGCCATGCGCGCCGGATAGAACGGGTTCATCAGGTGGGCCTGGAGGTCCACCACGGTGAACGGGCTGCCCCAGCGCGCCCAGTTGATCGCGAGCGTGACCGCCAGCGCGGCGAGCAGGATGGCGAGTGCCGGTCGCATTCGGGCCGCAAGCAACGCCCCAAGCCAGGCGCCGGGCGCGAACCCGCCGGGCCACGCCAGCACCAGCAGCAACAGGGCGAGCCCGGCAGAGAGGCCGAGCCCGGTCGAAACCCGGGTCAGCAGCGCCAGCCCCGCCGCGCCCGCCATCAGCGCGAGGCGGCGGGCGGTGAAGCCGTGGCGCAGGCCCTCCATTGCGTGCAGCACGAACAGCGCGCCGAACGCGGCGGCCCAGCCGAGCACCTCCTCGTAGATGGAGGCGCGAAGGAACTGCACGTGCGGCCCACCCAGCAGCACGCCGGCCGCCAGGGCGAAGGCCAGGGCGGTTGGCCCGGTGCGGGAGAATGCGGCGGCGATGGCGCGCAACTGCCACCACGCGCCGAGGCCGGCTGCGATGACGCACGATATCCGGGTGATGTCCCGGTCCAATCCGTCCGGCACCAGCAGCAGCGGCAGGCGCAGCAGCGCGGGCAGGATGCCGAAATAGCTGTAGATGCGGCCCTCGCGCAGGAAGCCCTCGGCGCCGATGGCGGCGGGGGCCACGTCAAACCGGCCGGCGAGCAGGCTCTGGAGCATGGCGTTGAACACCAGGCCGTAGTGCTCGGGCTGGGCGAGATCGAACTGGAAGCGGGTGACGAGCGCCACGTACCATACCGCGGTCAGCGCCGCCGCCATCCCGAGCACGGCGGGGCGAACGGTGGCGCCGAGTGCCGGAGGTTGGAAACGCCAAGCCTGGAGGGCCGGATCGAACTCGCTCATCGTGCCGCTTCTGGTTGCTGGAGCACAATGGCATGGATGGCGTCATCCGGTAACGAATTACAACGTCATTCGGTCGGTTTTACGCTGATTTCCGCCCACCCGATCACTCCCGCAGGTAGCTGATGATCGAGCCGTCCCGCACCACGGCGCGCAGGGCGCTCCACTGGCCGGCCTCGTCATACCACAGGTCCATCGTGGTATGCCCGGTCAGCGCGTAGCGGCGCGCCTGGATGGCGCTGTCGTCAGCACGCTTCACCGCCTCGATGGCGCCGGGCGCCACGGTGAAGCGCATCAACTCGCCGTCCTGCGGGTTGATCATCGGCGCGTCCAGTTCGCGCCGGTTCCAATGGGTGGCGGCGATCGCGCCTGGCGGGGCGAAATAGCGGCCGGATTTTGAGCCTTCCACCGCCATGGTCTCCCCCTCGCGGCGGGCCCGCATGAAGGCGGCCGTGCCGTCATCATCGGTTTCGGCGCTCGATTCCTCCAGCACATCGCCGCGCCAGCGCTCCTGGCCGCGCAGCTTGTAGCGATAGACCGGGATGGGGCCGAACTTCACCACGTAGTCCACCGCGATGCTCACCTGGAGCGCGTCCGCCTGGCCGGTGAAGGTGAGGACGTGGCGGCCGATCTCGCTGCCGTTGCGCAGCGCCCGGAACGCCAGTTGCCCGCCCGGCGGCACGCCCGCCCCGCCCAGAAGTAAGGCCATTCCGCCCAGCCGCCGCCGCCGTGTGATGATCGCCATGCCGACCTCCCGCGTTCGCCTCCTTTACGCTGCAAGCGGCCATCCGGATGCATCTCCCATGGACGAAGCGGCGCCCCCTTGCCATCGTGCCGGCATGACCAAGCATGCCCCGATCTCCCCCCGCCTGCGCGCCACCGGCGCGCCCCCGATCCCCGCCGCCCGCGCCTGGGCCGCCGCCTATGACGGCCGCGCTGGCGCGGAGATCGATCTCACCCAGGCCGTGCCCGGCTATCCGCCGCATCCCGAAATGCTCGAACGCCTCGCCGCCGCCGCCGGCACCCGTGCGGCCGCCGGCTATGGCGCCATCGAGGGCGATGCCGGGCTGCGCGAGGCGCTCGCCGCCGATATGTCCGGCTTCTATCGCGCCGCCATCGATCCCGCCCGGGTCGCCATCACCGCCGGCTGCAACCTCGCCTTCGCCATGGCCGCCACCGCCGCCGCGGCCCCCGGCGAGGCGGTGATGCTGCCGGCGCCGTGGTACTTCAACCATCACATGGCGCTGACGATGCACGGGATCGACACCGTGCCGCTGCCCTGCGCCGCCGCCGACGGCTTCATCCCCGACCCCGACCGCGCCGCCGCCCTGCTGACGCCCAATGTGCGCGCCATCGTGCTGGTCAGCCCCAACAACCCCACCGGCGCCATCTACCCCGCCGCTACCATCGCCCGCTTCGCCGAACTGTGCCGCGCCCGCGGGCTATGGCTCATCCTCGATGAGACCTACCGCGATTTCCTGCCCGAACAATCCGTGCCGCCGCACGCGCTGTTCAGCGACCCCGACTGGACCGACGTGCTGGTCCATCTCTATTCCTTCTCGAAATCCTACTGCATTCCCGGCCATCGCGTCGGCGCCATCGCGGCCGGCGGCGAATTCCGCTCCGAACTGCTGAAGGTGCTCGACACCATGCAGATCTGCCCGTCTCGCGCGCCGCAAACCGCGCTCACCTGGGCCATCGAGGGCCTGCGGGACTGGCGGGCCGCCAACCGCACCCTGATGGCCGGGCGGGCCGAGGCGTTCCGTGCCGCGTCCAACCGCTTCGGGGATTGGAAACTGGACGCGCTCGGCGCCTACTTCGCCTATCTCCGCCTGCCCGAAGCCATGCCCGAGGCCATCGCCACCGCCGAGCGCCTGGCCGCCACCCGCGGCCTCGCCACCCTGCCCGGCCCGTTCTTCGGCCCCGGGCAGGACCGCCACCTCCGGCTGGCCTTCGCCAACGTGGACCTCGCCGCCATTGCCGAGGTGCCAACCCGGCTCGGATAGCACGCACGCGATTGACGCACGCGGCGCCGAGCGCGCAGGAAGGTCATTCACCGCAGAACCGGGAGAATCGGGCGTGACCCCATCCGCAGGCGCCGCGCGCCCGTGATCGCCGAAGCCGATACCGACCTCACGCTCGACCGCGCGCCGCGTGCCGTGCTGCGCCGTGTGTTCGGCTTCCCGGCCTTCCGCGGCCTGCAGGAAGCGGCGATCGACCACATCCTCGATGGCGGCGATGCCCTGGTGCTGATGCCCACCGGCGGCGGCAAAAGCCTGTGTTATCAAGTGCCCGCCTTGTGCCGCTCCGGCACCGCCGTGGTGATCTCTCCCCTCATCGCCCTGATGGACGACCAGGTGGCGGCGCTGCGCCAGGTCGGCGTCGCCGCCGGCGCCCTGCATTCGGACCTCGAACCCGACGAGGCCCGCGCCACCGGCCGCGCGCTCGATGCCGGGGAGCTTGACCTGCTCTATGTCTCGCCCGAACGCCTGCTGCTGTCCGGCACCCTCGAACGCCTCGGCCGGCGCCAGATATCGCTCATCGCCATCGACGAGGCGCACTGCGTCAGCCAATGGGGCCACGAATTCCGCCCCGAATACCGCCTGCTCGCCAGTCTCGCCCAGCATTTCCCCGGCGTGCCCCGCGTGGCGCTCACCGCCACCGCCGACCCGCGCACCCGCGAGGACATCCTCCACGCCCTCGATATGGACGGCGCCCGTGTCTTCGCCGCCTCCTTCCACCGCCCCAACCTGCACATCGCCGCCGAGGCCAAAGTAGGCGAGACCGCGCAACTCGACGCCCTGCTGAAGCGTCACGAGGGCGAGGCCGGCATCGTCTACTGCGGCAGCCGCGCCAAGACCGAGCGCGTCGCCACCTGGCTCAACGGCCACGGCCACCCTGCCGTTGCCTTCCACGCCGGCCTGCCGCCCGACACCAAGCGCGCCGCCGCCCGCCGCTTCCGCTCCGGCGAGGCCGTCACCGTGGTGGCCACCATCGCCTTCGGCATGGGGATCGACCGCCCCGACGTGCGCTTCGTCGCCCATCTCGACATGCCCGACAGCCCCGAAGCCTACTACCAGCAGATCGGCCGCGCCGGGCGTGACGGCGATCCCTCCGAAACCTTGCTGCTCTATGGCGGCGAGGACATCGCTCGCGCCCGCTACTTCCTGCAATCTTCCGCCGCCCCCGAGGAACAGAAACGCGCCATGCGCGGCCGCCTCGAGGCGATGATCACGCTCACCGAAACCACAGAATGCCGCACCGCCGCCCTGCTGCGCTGTTTCGGCGAGGAACTCGACGGCCCCTGCGGCCACTGCGACACCTGTGCCTCCCCGGTCTCCACGTTCGACGGCACCGTGGAGGCGCAAAAAGTGCTCTCCACCGTCTACCGCACCGGCCAACGCTTCGGCGCCCTGCATATCGTCGCCGTGCTGATGGGCACCGCGAGTGAGGCCGCCACCAAATGGGGCCATGACCAACTCACCACCTGGGGCATCGGCGCCGATCGCCCCAAGGACTTCTGGCGCGGCGTCATCCGCCAGCTCATCGCCAAAGGCATGCTTGACGTCGAAACCGGCGAATACGCCAGCCTGTGCCTGGTGCCCGATCGCGCCCGCCCCATCCTGCGCGGCGAAGAACGCGTGATGCTGCGCGACGATACCCCCAAGCCACGAGACCGCCGCCGCGGCTCCCCCGATCGCAACAGCCGCACCCGCCCCGCCGCCACCGAAGGCCTCTCCACCGAAGGCGCCACCCTGTTCGACGCACTCCGCCTGTGGCGCTCGTCCGAAGCAAAAGGGCAAGGCGTGCCGCCCTATGTCATCTTCCACGACACCACCCTGCGCGAAATCGCCGCCGTGTGCCCCACCTCCCTCGATGAACTCGGCCAGATCAAAGGCGTCGGAGCCTCCAAACTCGGCCGCTACGGCACCGGCGTCCTCGACGTGCTCCGCGCCGTGGGGTGATGGCGGGGGCTGGGAGGGAAGTAAGGCGGGGGGCGCTGCCCCCTCGACCCCTGCCAGGGGCCGAGCCCCTGGCAGGGGTCGAGGGGCAAAGCCCCCGCCTTGCTTCCTCTCAGGCCCTCGCCACCACCCCCCATGGACGCGGCGCGGTGGGGTGGGCAAATATTGGGGGTAGCAACGAGAGCAGGAGCCTTCGCTTGGAGGAAATCGTCAAGGTTGGCGTCACCGTCACCTTCCTGCGCATGAATGCGGCTCCGCTGGATGAGGCCCCTGTTTTGCCGGAGGGGGTTGAGGTGGCGCATGCGCGGCATTGCAGCCTCGCGTTCTATCGTTACCTCTACAACACGGTTGGCGCGGACTATGTGTGGTGGTTGCGGCGCACATTGCCGGATGTGTCGTTGGAGCGGTTGCTGCGCAACAGCAGCATCGGCGTTTATGTGTTGTACAAGGATGGCGAGCCGGCCGGGTTTTACGAGATCGACAGCGGGCGTTGGCCGGTGGTCAACTTGTCCTATTTCGGCCTTATGCCGCATGCGATCGGCAGTGGGCTCGGGTATGCGTTTTTGCGCCATGCGGTGGATTTCGTCTGGCGCGCGCGGCCGCTGGGGATGACGGTGAACACCTGCACGGCGGATCATCCGCGTGCGTTGCCGGCGTACAAGCGGGCTGGTTTTCGGGTGATGCGCGAGGATTACGAGCACTGGGACATTCCCACCAGCCTGGGCCTCAAGATCCCGAAGCGGCTTATCCGAGATTGATGGCGCGCGACATGGCGATTTCGCGCGCCAGTTTTTGCCGCATGGCGTCGGCGAACCCGGCATAATCCTGGCATTGCAGGGCGAAGGCGCCGGGGCCGCCGATGACTTCGCGCGTGTAGCTTTCCACCAGGTCGGCCTCTTCGTGCAGGACGCACAGGCCGTTGATGGTGACGTCGGCGGCGACCAGGATGTCGCGCACCGGTTCGGGATCGATCCCGGCGTTGGAGCGGCCGTCGCCGACGAAATCGATGATTTGCCGGCGGGAGTCGGCGGGTTGGACGGCGAGCAGGCGGGTGCAGGCGACCAGGGCCTCGCCGATGGCGGTGGTGCCGGCGGGCAGCACGCGGGGTACGTCCTCGACGGCCTGGGCGAATTTGGCGAGTTCGGTGGGGGAGGCGATGCGGGTCCAATCCACCATTACCTCCTGCGCGCCGGGGCCGGACCACAGCAGCAGCGCCACCAGGACGGCGCCGGTGGGGCCGTTGAGCAGCCCCGCCGACACGTCCTCATCGCGCAGGGCCGCGGCCGTGCCGGTGGTCATCAGCACGAATTCATTGAGGTTGACGCTCGCCGAGCAGTCGAACGCCAGGACCAAGGCGAGGTCGACCGGTTCCATGATGGAGCCGGCCGAAACCGTCAGGCCCGCATCTCGGCGGAGACGTCCTCGTTGAGTGGCACCGGCAAATAGCGGACGTAGTCCTTCGGCACCACTTGCCAGAAGCGCGGCAGCACGCGGTCCCAGTCGTGCAGCAGCATGCGAGCGTAACGGCTGTTGGTTTCCTCGGCATGCATGGAGACCAGACGGCGCAGCACCTCGCTCCAATGGGCCGACGCAACGCGTTGCCAGGTGAGGGTGTCCGGGTTCACCCGCAGTTCGAACTTGGCTTCCGGGTCATAGACGAAGGCGATGCCGCCGGTGAAGCCGGCGCCGAAGTTGTCGCCCACATTGCCGAGCACCACCACGGTGCCGCCCGTCATGTATTCGCAGCCGTTGGAGCCGCAGCCTTCCACGACGGTCGTGGCGCCCGAGTTGCGCACCGCGAACCGCTCCCCGGCCTGGCCGGCGGCGAAGAGGTAGCCGCTGGTGGCGCCGTAGAGTACGGTGTTGCCGATGATGGTGTTCTGCTGGCTCACCAGGTTGGACGAGGGGGCCGGGCGCACCACGATGGTGGCGCCCGAGAGACCCTTGCCGACGTAGTCGTTGGCATCCCCGAAGACTTCCAGCTTCAGCCCCTGCACCGCGAAGGCGCCGAGCGACTGGCCGGCCGAGCCGCGTAGGCGGACGGTGAGGTGGCCGGGCTGGAGGCCGGTCATGCCGTACTTCCGCACGATGCGGCTGGAGAACTTGGTGCCGATGGCGCGGTGCGTGTTGCGGATGTTGTATTGCAACTGCATCTTTTCGCCACGTTCGAACAGCGCCTTGGCATCGGTGATCATCTGGGCGTCCAGCGTCTCCGGAACCTCGTTGCGGCCGACCGTGGTGCAATAGCGGGCGAACGGCCCGGGGTCGGCCTGCACCAGCAAGGGGTTGAGATCGAGGTCATCGAGGAATTCGGAACCGCGGCTCACCTGACGCAGCAGATCGGTACGCCCGATCACGTCGGCCAGACGCTTCACGCCGAGTTCGGCCAGGATGTAGCGGATGTCCTCGGCGATGAAGCTGAACAGGTTGATCACCTTCTCGGGCGAACCCTCGAACTTGGCGCGCAGCTTCTCGTCCTGGGTGCAGACGCCCACCGGGCAGGTGTTGGAGTGGCACTGCCGCACCATGATGCAGCCCATGGCGACGAGGGAGGCGGTGCCGATGCCGAATTCCTCCGCGCCGAGCATGGCGGCGATCACCACGTCCCGCCCGGTCTTGATGCCGCCGTCTGTCCGCAGTTTCACGGTGTGGCGCAGGCGGTTGAGCATCAGCACCTGGTGCGCCTCGGTCAGCCCGAGTTCCCACGGCATGCCGGCGTATTTCACCGAACTTTGCGGGCTGGCGCCGGTGCCGCCCGAATGGCCGGAGACCAGGATGGCATCGGCCTTCGCCTTGGCCACGCCGGCCACGATGGTGCCGATGCCCGAGCGGGCGACCAGCTTCACGCAGACGGTGGCTTCGGGGTTGATCTGCTTGAGATCGTAGATGAGCTGGGCGAGATCCTCGATGGAGTAGATATCGTGATGCGGCGGCGGGCTGATCAGCATCACGCCGGGGGTGGAGTGTCGCAGCTTGGCGATCAGGCCGGTCACCTTGAAGCCGGGCAACTGGCCGCCCTCGCCGGGCTTGGCGCCCTGGGCGACCTTGATCTCGATCTCGCGGCAGTTGTTGAGGTATTCGGCGGTGACACCAAAGCGGCCGGAGGCGATCTGCTTGATGGCCGACGAGGCGTTGTCGCCGTTGGCGCGCGGCTTGGCGCGTTCGGGGTCTTCGCCGCCCTCGCCCGAGTCCGAGCGGGCGCCGATGCGGTTCATCGCGATGGACAGGGTTTCGTGCGCCTCGGGGCTCAGCGCGCCGAGCGAAATGCCGGGCGCCACCAGGCGCTTACGGATTTCGGTGATGCTTTCGACATCATCGATGGCGATGGGCGTGCACTTCTCGGTGCGGAAATCCAGCAGGTCGCGCAGGGCGATCGGCGGCATTTTGCGCACCGCCTCGGCGTAGCGGCGATACATGGTGAAGCTGTCGGTCGCCACCGCTTCCTGCAACAGGTGGATCAGCGAGGCGTCGAACGCATGCGCCTCGCCCTTGCGGCGCAGCTTGTAGAGCCCGCCGATGGGCAGCACGGCCGCACCCGCCGCCCAGGCCGCCTCATGCAGCGCCAGCACCTTGCGGGCGATGCCGGAGAAGCCGATGCCGGAAATCCGCGACGGCATGCCGGGGAAGAACTCGCCCACCAGCGCGCGGGACAGGCCGATGGCCTCGAAGTTGTAGCCGCCGCGGTAAGACGACAGA
>CAIMWH010000350.1 GCA_903845065.1 uncultured Rhodospirillales bacterium
GCCGGACGCTGCCGTCCTTGGGCGGTAGGTCCCGGACGTGGCCGAAGCTCGCGAGGACGGTAAAGCCGTCCCCGAGGTACTTATTGATAGTCTTGGCCTTGGCCGGGGATTCGACGACGACGACGTCCGACATTGTGCTCCGTTCGGTTGAACCCGCGGCTGGATGCCTAGCCGCCCGGCTCCGCTATCAGTGCCACCCGGCCGCCGGGTGACGTATCCACGCGGCCCGCGATCTCAAGGTCCAGCAAGGCGGACATGACCACGGCGGCGGGTAGTTGGCAGCGCCGGATGAGATCGTCAACTGCGCTGGGCGTGGGTCCGAGCAGATCAAGCACGCGGCGATGGGCTGCCTCGCGTTCGGCGGGGGGCAGTTCGGGGGTTTCGGAGAAGCCGGAGGGGGGGTCGAACAGGGGGGAATGGGAGAGGCCCTCGCCGAGGACGAACAGCACGTCATCGGCCGATTCCGTCAGGCGGGCGCCGTTGCGGATGAGGCTGTTGCAGCCGCGGCAGCGTTCGTCGAGGGGCGAGCCGGGGACGGCGAAGACCTCGCGATCGGCTTCCAGCGCGAGGCGGGCGGTGATGAGGCTGCCCGATTTCAGGGCGGCCTCGACGACGACGACGCCGAGGGAGAGGCCGGCGATGACGCGGTTGCGGCGGGGGAAGTGGCGGGCCTGGGCGATGGTGCCGGGGGGCATTTCGGCGACCACCGCGCCGGCTTCGGCGATGCGGGCCTGCAGGGCGGCGTTTTCGGGCGGGTAGACGGTGTCGATGCCGCCGGCGATGCAGGCGATGGTGGTGCCGGTGGTGAGCGCGCCGTGGTGGGCGGCGGCGTCGATCCCGCGGGCGAGGCCGGAGACCACCACCACGCCGGCGGCGGCGAGGTCGGCGCCGATGATCTCGGCGAGGCGGCGGCCGTTGGCGGAGGCGTTGCGGCTGCCGACGATGGCGACGGCGCGGCGGGTGAGCAAAGTGGGGTCACCCATGACGGACAGGGTGGGCGGCGCGTCGGCGGTTTCGGCGAGGAGGGCGGGGTAGTCGGGGTCCCCGAGGAAGAGGAGGTGGGCGCCGAGTTTGGCCAGCGCCTCCATTTCGCGCTCGGCGGTGGCGCGCGGTGGGATGACAAGGGGGGTGGTGCGGCCGGCGGAGCGGGCCAAAGCGGGGAGGCCGTCGATGGCGGCTTCGGCGGTGCCGAAGCGGGCGAGCAGGCGGCGGTAGGTGATGGGGCCGACACCGTCCGCCCGCGCAAGCCGCAGGCGGTCGGCGCGGGTGCTCACTTTTTCGCGCCGATGCGGGGCTCGGTGCCCTTCAGCAGGCGGGCGATGTTGTCCTTGTGGCGCAGGAAGACGAAGGCGGCGACGGCGAGGGAGAGGCCGAGGACGGGCTGGGGGGCCTGGAGCAGCCAGGCCAGGATGGGGGCGGCGGCGAAGGCGAGCAGGCCACTGACCGAGGAAATCCGCAGCAGCGCGGCGCTGGCGAGCCAGACGAGGCAGCAGCCGAGGGCGACCGGCCAGCTTGCGGCGATCAGCACGCCGAGGCCGGTGGCGACGCCCTTGCCGCCGCGGAACTTCAGCCACACCGGGTAGAGATGGCCGAGCACCGAGGCGAGGCCGCCGAAGAACACGCCGGGCACGCCGGCCAGCATGCCGCCGAGCAGCACCGCGACCACGCCCTTGCCGCCATCGAGCAGCACGGTGGCCGCGGCGAGGCCCTTGCGGCCGGTTCGCAGCACATTGGTGGCGCCGATGCTGCCGGAGCCGATCTTGCGGACATCGCCGAGGCCGGCGGCCTTGGTCAGCAGCAGGCCGAAGGGGATGGAACCTAGGAGGTAGCCGAGGACGATGGTGAGGGTGATCGCGGTTTCGAGTGTCATGCGCCGAAGACCCTCCGTCCGGATTTCCAGGTGCCGAGGACGCGGCCTTCGAGGGCGCGGCCGTCGAAGGGGGTGTTTTGCGCGCGGCCGGGCAGCTTGCCGTCCTCGACCTGCCAGGCGCGTTCGGGGTCGAACAGGCAGAGATCGGCCGGGGCGCCCTTGGCGAGGCTGCCGGCGGTGGCGCCGAGCAGCCGGGCCGGGCCGGCGGTGAGGAGTTCGATGGCGCGCATCAGGGTGATGGTGCCGCCCTGGACCTGGGCCAGGGTGACGGCGAGGAGGGTGGCGAGGCCGACGCCGCCGGCGGCGGCCTGGGCGAAGGGGAGGCGCTTGTCATCGGCGTCACGCGGTTGGTGGTCGGAGGCCACCGCGTCGATGGTGCCGTCGGCGAGGGCCGCGACCACGGCGAGGCGGTCGGCTTCGACGCGCAGCGGGGGGGAGAGCTTGGCGAAGGTGCGGAAATTGCCGATCGCGGTTTCGTTGAGGTCGAAATACGGGGGGGCGGTATCACACGTTATGGCGAGGCCGTCGGCCTTGGCGGCGCGGATGAGGTCGAGCGCTTCGCCGGTGGAGACGTGGGCGAAGTGCAGCTTGCCGCCGGTGAGGCGCACCAGCCGGATGTCGCGCGCCACCATCAGGGCCTCGGCGGCGGCGGGGATGGCGGGCAGGCCGAGGCGGGTGGCGAGTTCGCCGGAGGTGGCGGCGCCGCCCTCGGCGAGCGAGGGTTCCTCGGGGTGCTGCACCACGCGGGCGCCGAAGCCGGCGGCGTAGGAGAGGATAAGGTGCATCATGCGGGCGGAGCCGATGGCGCGGGCGCCGTCGGTGAAGGCGACCGCGCCGGCTTCGTGGAGCAGGCCGAGTTCGGCCAGTTCCTCGCCCCGGCAGCCCTTGGTGGCGGCGCCATAGGGCAGGATGGTGAGGCTGCCGGTTTCCTCGCCACGCGCGCGCAGGTGGCGCACGAGGGCGGGATCATCGATGGCGGGGTTGGTGTCGGGCAGGGCGGCCAGGGTGGTGATGCCGCCGAAAGCTGCCGCGGCGGCGGCGGAGGCGATGGTTTCGCGGTATTCGCCGCCGGGTTCGCCCACGTCGGCGCGCATGTCGACCAGGCCCGGGCAGAGCACGGCGCCGTCGCCATCGACCATGGTGGCGCCATCGGGGCGGCCGAGATTGGCGCCGAGATCGGCGATGCGGCCGGCACGGACCAGGATGGCGCCCGGCGTGTCGAGCCCCGAGGCGGGATCGAGCAGGCGGACGTTGTGGATCAGCAGGTCAGACATTGCGCGACCCCCGCGAGAGGATATCGAGCACCGCCATGCGCACCGCGACACCCATCTCGACCTGCTCCCGGATGAGGGAGCGGATCGGGTCATCCGCGACATCGGATGCGATTTCGACGCCGCGGTTCATCGGGCCGGGGTGCATCACCAGGGCGTCGGGCTTGGCGTAGGCGAGTTTTTCGGCGTCCAGGCCGTAGAAGCGGAAGAACTCGCGGAAGCTGGGGATCAGGCCGCGGGTCATGCGTTCCTTTTGCAGGCGCAGCATCATGACGATGTCACAGCCTTCGAGGCCCGCCTTCATGTCGTGGAAGACTTCGACGCCGAGGCGTTCGACGTCGGCCGGCATGAGGGTGGGCGGGCCGACGACGCGGACGCGGCTGCCCATGGCGGAAAGCAGGAAGATGTTGGAGCGGGCGACGCGGCTGTGCAGCACATCGCCGCAGATGGCCACCGTGAGGCCTTCGAGGCGGCCACGGCGGCGGCGGATGGTCAACGCGTCGAGCAGCGCCTGGGTGGGGTGTTCGTGGGTGCCGTCACCGGCGTTGATGACGCCGGCATCGACTTTGCGGGCGAGCAGCGCGGGGGCGCCGGAATCGCCGTGGCGGACCACGAGCAGGTCGCAGTTCATCGCGTTGAGGGTGGCGGCGGTGTCGAGCAGGGTTTCGCCCTTGTTCACCGAGGAGGTGCTGACCGACATGTTGAGCACATCGGCGCCGAGGCGCTTGCCGGCGAGTTCGAAGCTGGTGCGGGTGCGGGTGCTGTCCTCGAAGAACAGGTTGATCAGGGTGCGGCCGCGCAGAACGTCCCGCTGGGTTTTGCCGGAGCGGTTGAGCAGCACGTAGCTTTCGGCGAGATCGAGCATGGTCTCGATATCGGGTGGGTGCAGGCCCTCGATCTGGAGGAGATGGCGCTGGGCTGGGGCCAAGGGTGCGAATCCGGCTGTTGACGGGCGGGACGTTACAGGCCCCTGCCCCGCTATGCTAGGCTGCGGGCGTCAGTGCAGGAGAGCGTCATGGAACAGCCGGTCACGACGAAGCGGATCACCACCGAGCCCGCGCCGCATCGGGTGCGGGTCACGCTCGGGGGCGTGGTGGTGGCGGACAGTACGCGGGCGCTGGTGCTGCGGGAGGGGACGTATCGGCCGGTGCTCTATATCCCGCGCGAAGATGCGGACATGGCGCTGTTCACCCGGACCGAGCACAGCACGCATTGCCCGTGGAAGGGGGATGCCAGCTACTTCAGCCTCGCGGCGGGGGGAAAGGCGGCGGTGAACGCGGTGTGGAGCTACGAGACGCCGCTTGCGGCGGTGGGGGAGATTTCCGGGATGTTGGCGTTCTATCCGGATCGGGTGGATGGGATTGAGGAGATCGCGGAGTAAGGAAGTAGATCAACCACAGAGACGCAGAGGCAAGGAGAAGAAAAACCTCTCCTCATTTCTTCTCCCTACCTCTGCGTCTCTGTGGTTGACCTGACTTGCGTCCGGGCTACGCCGCCGCCGCAGTGATGCGGGCGAGGGCTTCGGGTTTGCCGAGGGCGACCAGGGTGGCGTCGATGCCGGGGCTGACGCTGCTGCCGGTGAGGGCGGCGCGGAGGGGTTGGGCGACCTGGCCGAGTTTGCGGGCGTGGGCTTCGGCGAAAGCGCGCAGGGTGGCGTCGATCGCCTCGGGGGTGAACGCGGTGGTGGCGAGGGCGTCGGCGAGGGCGCGCAGGAGGGTCTTGTTTTCCTCGGTGAGGGCGGCGGCGGCCTTGGCGTCGAAGGCGAGCGGGAGGTTGCGGGCGAGGAAGGCGGCGGAGTCCGCGAGGTCGATGAGGGTTTTGGCGCGCTGCTTGAGCTCGGGCATGAGGGCGTGGATGCGGGCCTCGGTGGTGCTGTCGAGCGTCAGGCCGTCGCGGCCGGACAGGCGCTCGATGACGGATTTGGTCAGGCGGGCGTCATCGGCCTGGCGCAGCCAGACACCGTTGAGGTTGGTCAGCTTGGCGTAGTCCATGCGGGAGGCGCCGCGGTTGACGTCCACGATGTCGAACAGGCGGATGGCGTCGGCGCGGGAGATCACCTCGAGATCGCCATGGGCCCAGCCGAGCCGCATGAGGTAGTTGCAGACGGCCTCCTGGATGAAGCCCTGCTCGGCGAATTCCAGCACCGAGACGGCGCCGTGGCGCTTGGACAGCTTGTGGCCGTCGGCGCCGTGGATCAGGGGCACATGGGCGAAGCGGGGGCGCTCCCAGCCCATGGCGTCATAGATCTGGGCCTGGCGGAAGGTGTTGGTGAGGTGGTCGTCACCGCGGATGACGTGGGTGATCGCCATGTCGTGGTCATCGACCACCACGGCGTGCTGGTAGGTGGGGCTGCCGTCCGAGCGGAGGATGATCATGTCGTCAAGCTCGGTGTTGCCGACGCGGACGGGGCCCTGGACCATGTCGTCCACCACCGTCTCGCCGGTTTGCGGGGCGCGCAGGCGGATGGCGGGGGCGACGCTGTTGGGGCCCTCGGCGGGGTTGCGGTCACGCCAGGGGCTGCGGATTTTGAGGCCGGGGTTTGCCTCGCGCATGGCTTTCAGTTCATCGGCGCCGAGCCAGCAGCGGTAGGCGGTGCCGGCGGCGACCATCTGCATGGCGACCTCGGCGTGGCGGGCGGCGCGGGTGGACTGGAAGATGGGGGGGGCGTCGGTTTCGAGGCCCATCCACGCGAGGCCGTCGAGGATGGCCTGCACCGCTTCGGGGGTGTTGCGTTCCTTGTCGGTGTCCTCGATGCGCAGCAGGAATTCGCCGCCCATGTGCCGGCTGTACAGATAGTTGAACAGCGCGGTGCGGGCGCCGCCGATGTGGAGCATGCCGGTGGGGGACGGGGCGAAACGGGTGCGGACGGTCATGGGCTCGGTTTCATGTCGTGTGGAGGGCGGCCTTCTATCATGGTGCGGCGCGACACAGTAGCGTGACTGGCATGCGCCACGGCGATGCGGTCAGGCTGCGCGATCGGGCTTGGGAATGGGTCGCGGCGGAGCGGGATCGCTTTGTGCTGTGGCTGCCAGTGTGCATGGCGATGGGGGTGGTGGGGTACGACGCGCTGCGCTTCGAGCCGCCGGGGTGGCTGGGGGCAGCGGTGGTGGCGGGCGGGTTCGCGGTGGCCTGGTTCGTGCGGGCGCTGTGGGTGCGGGTGGTGGCGGTGGTGGTGGTGGCGGTGGGGCTGGGGATGGCCTCGGCGCAGTTCGCCACCTGGCGCGCGGCGCCGTTGGTGGAGTTGCCGAGCCGGGCGGCGATCGTGGTGGGGACGGTGCGGGCGGTGGAGCAGTTGCCGCAGGGGCGGCGGGTGACCATCGAGGGGGCGCGGCTGGATGGGGCCCCTGCCCTGCCCCGGCTGCTGCGGGTGCGGCTGAAGGCGGGCGACGAAGTGGCGCTGGCGACCGGGGATACCGTGCGGGTGCGCGCGATGCTCAGCCGTCCGGCGCCGCCGGCGTATCCGGGCGGGTGGGATTTACAGCGCGATGCGTTTTTCAACGGGATGGGCGGGTTCGGGTTTGCGCTCAATCCGGCGGAACTGGTGGCGGAGGGGCCGCCTTCGGGGTTCGCCGCCGGGTTGCAGGCGTTGCGGGAGATCATTGTCGGCCGGGTGAACGAGGCGCTGGAGCCGACCGAGGCGGCGATCGCGGGGACGTTGCTGACCGGGGGGACGGCGGCGATCCCGGAGGTCGATCGGGCGGCGTTCCGGGATTCCGGGCTGGCGCATCTGCTGGCGATTGCCGGGTTGCATATCGGGATCGTGATGGCGTGGAGTTTCGGGGCGACGCGGCTGGGGTTCGCGCTGTCGGAGCGGGCGGCGCTGCATTGGCCGTTGAAGGCGATCGCGGCGGTGGCGGCGCTGGGGGCGGGCGGGTTCTATCTGCTGCTGACCGGGGCGCATGTGCCGATCATGCGCAGTTTCGCGATGGCGGCGCTGGTGACGCTGGGGGTGGTGGCGGGGCGGCGGGCGATGTCGTTGCGGGGGTTGGCGCTGGCGATGGCGGTGCTGATCCTGGTGGCGCCGATGGAGGTGCTGGGGGTGAGTTTCCAGATGAGTTTCTCCGCCGTGCTGGCGCTGGTGGCGGGGTATGAGGCGCTGCGGCCGGCGTTGCGGCGGTTGCATGGGGATGGGGCGTGGTGGCGCAGGGGGCTTGGGCACGTGGTGGCGCTGGGGTTGACGAGCGCGCTGGCGGGGACGGCTTCGGCGCCGTATGGGGCATATCATTTCGGCCATGTGCAGCTCTACTACGTGGTGGCCAATGTCATCGCGGTGCCGCTGACGGCGTTGTGGGTGATGCCGATGGGGATGCTGGCGTTGCTGGCGATGCCGTTCGGGCTGGAGGCGTGGCCGCTGGTGGCGATGGGGTGGGGGATCGACGGGGTGCTGCTGATCGGGCGGGCGGTTTCGGCCTGGCCGGCGGCGGTGGTGGCGGTGCCGCATATGGCGCCGTGGGGGCTGGCGCTGGTGTCGCTCGGGATTGCGTGGGTGGGGCTGTGGCGGACGCAATGGCGCCTGGCGGGAATTGCGGCGGTGGTGGCGGGGTTGGCGTCGCCGTTGCTGGTGGCACCGCCCGATGTGCTGGTTTCGGCCGATGCGCGGTTGATCGGGGTGCGGAGCGAGGCGGGAGTGGTTTATCAGCAGGTGTCCGGTGGTTCGCGGTTTACCCGGGATTCGTGGTGGCAATACTGGGCGGTGGCGGAGGGCAGTTTGCTGGCGCGGGAGGATGCGCGCTGCGAGGCCGCCGGGTGTGGGCTGGCGGTGCATGGGCTGACGGTGCGGCTGGTGCGGCGGCCCACCGGGTGCGCCGGCGATCTGCTGGTTTCGGCCGAGCCGATCCCGGAGGGGTGCCAGCAAGGGCTGCCGTACATCGATCGGTTCAGCGTGTGGCGCAACGGGGCGCATGCGGCGTGGCTGGGGATGGATGGGGTGCGGGTGCTGTCGGACCGGGCGTATCGGGGGGATCGGCCTTGGGTGCTCAAGACGCCGACGCGGAATCAGATTCCTCGGGGGCTGGTGGTGGCGCCTTCGGAGTGAGGGTAAGGGGTTCTTTTTTGAAAAAAAGAACCAAAAAACTTTTTATCCGATGGCTTCGCCCC
>CAIMWH010000351.1 GCA_903845065.1 uncultured Rhodospirillales bacterium
CCGGGAGAGCGGCGAAGCCATCGGATAGAAAGTTTTTGCTTCTTTTTTCAAAAAGAAGCGCTTGCTTCCTACCCCACCGCCGCCGCCACAAACTGCGCCCACGCCAGCACCGCCCGATCATCGCCATGCCGCCCGACGATCTGGATTCCGAGAGGCATCCCGTTCGGCCCCGTGCCGGCGGGGACGGTGATGCACGGCACGCCGAGGGCGGACCAGTAGGAGTTGAACACCGGGTCTCCGGTCCAGGCCAGGCCTTCCGGCGCTTCGCCCTGGGCGGAGGGGGTCACCAGCACATCGAGGCCTTCCATCACGGCGGGGAAGGCCGCCTGGAGCTGGCGGAAGGTGCTCTGCGCGGCATGGAGGGCGGCGGCGCCTTGGGCGAGGCCCCATTCGAGGCGCTCGCGCAGCACGGTGCTGATGCCGTCGCGGCGGGCGGCGAGCTCCCAGCCCATCGCGGCGGCGCTTTCGCCGTTCATCACGATGGGGTGGGCGACATCCAGCGCGCGGAAGGTTTCGGGCAGTTCGCGACCTTGCAGGGTGGCGCCGGCGTTGGCGAGGGCGGTGGCGACGCGGTCCCACATCAGGATGGTTTCGGGCGCGGCCTTGTCCCACACCGGGGAGCGGCACAGGCCGATGCGAGGGGCGCGGCCGGGTTTGGCGTCGGGGTCCCCAAGGTCAAACCGTGCCACGGCGCCGGCGAACAGGGCGCAATCGGCCACCGAGCGGGCCATGACGCCGATGGTGTCGAGGCTTTCGGACATCACTTTCATGCCGAGGCGGGGGATCATGCCGTAGCTCGGCTTGTAGCCCACCACGCCGCAGAAGGCGGCGGGGCGGATGATGGAGCCGGCGGTCTGGGTGCCGAAGGCGAGCGGGAAGAAGCCGGCCGCGACGCCGGCGGCCGAGCCGCTCGACGAGCCGCCTGGCGTGTGGGCCGTGTTGTGCGGATTGGCGGTGAGGCCGGGCTGGCGGGTGGCGAATTCGGTGGTGACGGTCTTGCCCATCACCACCGCGCCGGCGGCCTTCGCCCAGGCCACGGCGGCGGCATCGGCGCGGGGGCGGTAGCCGTCCCAGATCGGCGAGCCGTAGCCGGCGGGCATGTCGGCGGTATCGAGCACATCCTTTACCCCGATCGGCAGGCCATGCAGGGCGCCCGCCGCCGGCGCCGCCGCACGCACGGCCGCGGCATCGAAATAATGGAACGCGTGGATCTCGCCTTCCCGCGCGGCGATGCGGTCGAGATAGGCCTCCAGCACATCGCGCGCCGCCAGGGTGCCGGCGGCGATGCGGCGGCGGGCTTCGGTGGCGCTCAGCAGGGCGGGATCGGACATGATGGAACTCCTCGGATGGCGCAGCCTGCCAAGCCGGCGGCGCGCGGTCCAGCCGGGGCTGGGCGGCACATAAAACTTTCGTCAAAACCCGTTACAAAGAATCTCTGGCGGATCGTGGGCGGAGCGATGTAAAACACGTACGGATCGAAACAAAAATTTTACGGCGAACCCAGCGGCACCGCAGGCTTCGGCACGGTTGGGAATGACGAGCGGACATGCGCGGAATAGACAGCGGAGCATGTCCGTCACCAGACTGATGTCGCGAGTGATTGCCATGTCACGTTCCTGCCCCGAGCAGCCCCCTGCCGCCCCGGCCCCGGCGATCAAGGTGCCAGCACCGGATGCGGCGGTGCTGAACGGCGCCGTGCCGAGCGTGCCCGTGCCACCGGCGGCTCCGCTCACACGCTTCGATATCGCCGCCAGCCGCGCCAATGCCCGCTACACCGCCGAGGCCTGGGCGCTGCTCGATCCGGGCAAGCGCACGGCGGCCATCTATGCCGAACTCCGGCGGCTCGACGGCGGCATCAAGTCCTGAGCCCGGCGGTCGCCGCCGCTAAAACCACGCCCGGCACGGCTCCCTTGCGGCCAAAAGGGTAGCGCCCGGCCGCGCGCCGGTTCATCCTGTTTCGATGATGCCGGAGCACAATCCGCGGGAGCACAATCCCAAGGCCATCCAGGTGGCCCAGGCGCCCGACGGCACGCTGACCTATCTCGTCAGCGTGGCGCCCGAGGCGCTGCCGCCCGTGCGCGCCCGCGATCTCGATGCCGCCTGGCAGCGCGCCCGCGCCGCCGCCATCCAGGAACACTGGGGCGACATGCGGCTGTTCCGCTTCCGCCGGGATGACGGGCAGGACCTCGATCTCGCCCTCGCCGACCCCGATGCCGCCTGCTGGGCCGCCGCCGCCGACCGGGTGGCGACGCTGGCCTCCGAATACGGGCTGTCGCTCTGCCTGCGCCTGCTCGCCCTGGTTGCGCTGATGGCGCGGGCGGGCTGGGCCAAGTCCTATTTCACCCTGCGGCGGGATGGCGCGGACATCGCCCCTGCCCTGCTCACCGCCGCCGCCACCACCGCCCTCACCCGTGACGCGCTGTTCGATGCGGACGCCCTGCGCACCCGCCTTGCGTCCACCAACCTGCTTGGAACCCCGGCATGATGTTTCCCCGCCTTTTCATCCTGTTGACCGCCATTGCCGTGTCCGGCTGCGCCCAGCCGGGAACGGTCTCGCGCGGCACCGCCGCCCAGCAGGCCGCCTGCCGCCAGCGCGCCGACGAAATCTTCGCCCGGCGCAATCCCAACGATGCCTACCGCACCGACCAGTACGTGTCCGGCCAGCGCGATACCCCCTTCGGCGGCGGCGTGCCGGCCGATCCCACCGCGGACCTTCAGGCGCGCTACTCGCGTGACCAGTTGCTCGACAACTGCCTGCGCCGCGCCAATGCCCAGCCGTCCTCCTGAACGGAGGGCCAGGCAGGGCTGAGAATGGCCAACCTCGCCGCCATCCGCAGTGTTCTGTCGCAGCGTAACACGCAGATTTTCTACGGCTGCTCGGCGATGTCCTGGACCGGGCTGTGGATCCAGCAGATCGCCACCGACTGGCTCGCCTGGACCCTCACCCACTCCGCCCTGTGGGTGGGCATCCTGGCGTTCTGCAATCTCGGGCCCTCGGTGATCGTTTCACCCTTCGCGGGTGCGTTGTCGGACCGGATGGACCGATTGCGATTGACCATCGCCACCCAGTTGTTCACCGCCGCCCATGCCGCGACGCTGGCAGTGCTCACCATCACCGGCCTCATCCGCATCGAGTACATGGTGGTGCTGCAAATCCTGCTCGGCATCTCGCAGTCCTTCGCGCAGCCGGCGCGGCAGAGCCTGGTGCCGGGCATGGTCAGCCGGGCCGATCTGCCAGGCGCCGTGGCGCTCAACTCGCTCACCTACAATATCGCCCGCTCCGTCGGCCCCGGCATCGGCGGCATCCTGGTGGCAACCGGCGGCGTGGTGCCCGGCATGATCGTGAACTGCATCGGCTACCTCATCGCCTCGATGACCATGCCGATGCTCAAGCTCTCCGATGAAATCCGCCACGGCCACCCGCCCACCGGCCGCAGCGTGCTGCGCGAGGCGATCGACGGGATCAACTACGTCGCGCGGCACCCGGGCATGGGGCCGCTGTTCATCTATGCCGCGCTGATCGGCATTTTCGCCCGCAGCGTGCCGGAAATGATGGCGCCCTTCGTCGCCGGGCTATTCGAGCGCGGACCGGAAGGGCTGGCGACGCTGGCAACCACGATGGGGATTTCGGCGCTGTTCGGCGGGTTCTTCATCGCGGCGCGCGGAAAACTGCGCGGCTTGAGCAAGTATACCATCGCGGCGGGGCTCGTGATGTCCCTCGGCACCGGACTGTTCGTCGCCACCCACTCCTTCGCCTTCGCCGTGGTGTGCGCTGTCAGCCTTGGCGCGGCCGGCACCATGCATGGGATTTCGGCCCAGACGCTGCTGCAATCCGGCACGCCGTCACACATGCTGGGCCGGGTGCTGAGCCTGTGGGGGATGATCACCCGCGCCGCACCCGCCATCGGGGCGCTGCTCTACGGTGCCGCCACCGAATTCGCCGGGCTGCAAGTCCCGGTGCTGTTGGGCACCGTCATCGCCGTCGGCGCCTGCCTGTGGGCCGCCCGCCGCTTGCCGCGCATCGTTCGCGCCCTCGAACGGCCAACCTCCATGAAAGACCAGCACGCATGACCATCGGTGTCGGCGGCTCCACCCCGGAAGCCGAACTCGCCCGCCTCGCCGCCGCCCGCATCGCGCCGCCGCCGGCCATATCGCCCGACGAACTGCGCGCCCGCATCGCCCAACTCCAGGCCGGCATGCGCGCCGCCGGGGTGGCCGCCCTGCACCTCGATGCCTCCACCAGCACCTTCTATTTCACCGGCGTGCGCCTGCGCGGCTCCGAGCGGCTGCACGGGGTGCTGCTGCCCGCCGAGGGCCCGCCGGTCTATATCTCGCCCGCCTTCGAGGAAGCCAAGCTGCGCACCATGCTGGTGCTCGATGGCGACATCAAAATCTGGCACGAACACCAGTCCCCCACGGCACTCATCACCGATACCATCGCAGCCATGGGATATCGCAGCGGCGTGGTGGCGCTCGATCCGGCCACCCCCTTCTTCACCTTCGACGGCCTGCGCCGCGCCGGCAACGCCTATAGCTTCGAAAGCGCCGGCGCCCTCATCGCCGCCTGCCGCATGCACAAGTCGCCGGCCGAAATCGCCCTCATCAAGCACGCCATGACGCAGACCCTGCTGGTGCACCAGGCCGCCGCCCGCATCCTGCGCGCCGGTATCACCACCACCGAAGTCGCCGATTTCATCGCCAAGGCCCATACCGCCCTCGGTTTCGACGGCCCAATGTCCTTCAGCATCGTGCTGTTCGGCGAACCCACCGCCTACCCCCACGGCGTGCCCTATCCGCAAACCCTCCAGGACGGGGACATGGTGCTGATCGATATCGGCGCCACCATGCGCGGCTACCAGTCCGACCTCACCCGCAGCTACGTGTTCGGCGAGCCCACCCCCCGCCAGCGCGACGTCTGGAACACCGAAAAACGCGCCGGCCAGGCCGCCTTCGAGGCCGCCAAACTCGGCGCCCCCTGCGAAGCCCTCGATGCCGCCGCCCGCGCCGTCATCGAAGGCGCCGGGTTCGAAAAAGACTACGGCGTGCCAGGCCTCCCCCATCGCACCGGCCACGGGCTCGGCCTCGATGTCCACGAAGAACCCTATATCGTCCGCGGCGATACCACCCCGCTCGCGCCCGGAATGTGCTTCTCCAACGAACCCATGATCTGCATCTACGGCGAATTCGGCGTGAGACTCGAAGACCATATCTACATGGACGCCCAAGGCCCCAACTGGTTCACCCCCCCAGCCCTCTCCATCGACGACCCCTTCGGGAATGTGCCAACGGCCTGACGGGGTATGGGGGATGGGAAGAGGAAGTAAGGCGGGGGCTTTGCCCCTCGACCCCACCAGGGGCCG
>CAIMWH010000352.1 GCA_903845065.1 uncultured Rhodospirillales bacterium
CTCGATGGTTGCAACCATCGAGTAGCCCCCTCTCTCAGTCTCAGAGCCTCTTATCTCAAATGGATGGGGTCTGGGGGATCATCCCCCAGCGGGTCCAGGGCAGAGCCCTGGCCTTTCTTCCGTTCCCCTCCCCCCGCCTCATGCGAGGGCGGTGCGGAGGGTGCGGGTGGTGTCGGGGTGGCGCAGGGTGGCGATGTTGGCGAGGCGGTGTTGGATCACCTCTTCGGTGATCGGGGCGTAGTGCGGATTTTCCGGCTGGATATGGCGGTGCCAGGCTTGCAGCGACAGTCCGATTGCCACGCGGGTTGCTGACAGCAGCGGCAGCAGGTTGATTTCCTCGGGCAGCAGTTTGCGGATGCCGTGGAAGCCTTGGAGGTAGAGCGCGTAGGCATCGGCGGGCGCCATATCGCGGCCGAACTGTGCGGTGCTGCCGGTAGCGACATCGATGACCACCGCGGTATCGACGGTATCGCCGAAGTCGATCATGCCGCCCATTTTGTCGTGATCGGCGCTATCGACCAGGGTGTTGTGGAAGTTCATGTCGTTGTGCAGCACCTGGTGGCGCAGGCTGGGCAGCAGGGGCGCGATTTGGGCCTCGTAGGCATCGAACACCGAGGCGATGGCTGCGTTGGCCTCGGGGTGGGGCAGGGCGAAGGCGATTTCGCGCATGCGCAGCGCGTGCTTGAGGTCCCAGACGAGTTCGTGGCTGGAGGCGGGGTGGCGGAAATCGGCCATGGCGATTTGGAGGCGGGCGAGGAGCTGGCCGCAGGCGATGCGCTGGGCGGCGCTGCGGCGGGAGTGGCCGAGGGGTTCGCCGTGCAGCCAGGTGAGCAGGCGCACGCGCTGGATGCCGCCGGTTTCGTGCGGCACCAGGGTTTCGGTGCTGCCATCGGGCAGGGGGATGACGCGGGGGACGGGGAGGCTGGGGTCCACGGTGGCGATGTGTTGCAGCACTTTGATCTGCATATCGGTCACCCCGGCGTCTTCCACCGGGTTGGCGAATTTCAGCACGAACTCGCGGCCGTCCTCGGCGCGGAAATGGAAGTTGCGATCGCGCTCGCCGGTGAGTGCACGGGCATGGCCGCGGATGCCCCAGCGCTCGGCGGCGATGCGCTCGGCGGTTGCGGTGGAGACGTCCAGCGCGTGGACGGCCATGACGGAGAAGATGTCGGTCGGTTCGCTCATTGTGACAGTTTGGCGTGCCAGTGGGAGGCTGGCCAGGGGGTATGAGGGGCTTGACGGCGGCGGGATGGCGTTCGACCGTGCGGCCATGACCGATCCCATGGCACTGCACCGCTCCCTCGTCACCATCGATACCCATATCGATATCCCGTGGCCCACCGGCCCCTCGTTCTTCGAGGACGGCAAGCGGCGGGTGGACCTGCCGAAGATGCGGCGCGGGCACATGGCAACCGGGTGTTTCGCGGCCTATGTGCCGCAGGTGCCGCGCTCGCCGGAGGCCAACGAGGCGGCGTTCGCTCGGGCCTGCGCGATGCTCGATGCCATCAACGAGATGGGCAGCGGGCCGGATGCGCGGGTGTGCGTGAGTGCCGACGATATCGAGCGGGCGGCGCGCGATGGCGTCACCGGCATCATGCCCTGCGTGGAGAACGGCCACGCGGTGGGCGGCGATCCGAAGCGGCTGAAGGCGTTCCGCGATCGCGGCGCGCGGTATCTGACGGTGACCCATTTCGGCCACAACGCGCTGGCCGACAGTTCCAATCCGCGGCGCGATCTCAATGATCCCGAGGCCGAGCATGGCGGGCTGTCGGAACTGGGGCGGCAGGCGATCGTCGAGTTGAACCGCCTCGGCATGCTGGTGGACGTGGCGCACACCTCGAAGGCGACGATGATGCAGTCGGCCGGGCTGTCGCGCACGCCGGTGCTGTCCACCCATTCCTGCGTGAAGGCGCTGTGCGACAATCCGCGCAACATGGATGACGAGCAGTTGGACGCGCTGAAGGATGTCGGCGGCGTGATCCAGATCACCGCGGTGCCGGGCTTCCTGATGACGGGGAAGAAAGAGAGCGAAGTGACGGTGGCCGATTACTGCGACCATCTCGATTACGCGGTGAAGCGGATCGGGGTGGAGCATGTCGGGATTTCGTCGGATTTCGATGGCGGCGGCGGCTTCGTCGGCTGGCGCGATGCGTCGGAGTGCGGGAACCTCACCGCCGAACTGCTCAAGCGCGGCTATGGCGCGGCGGAGATCGGCCTGCTGTGGGGCGGCAATTTCCTGCGCCTGCTGCGCCGCGCCGAGCAACTGGCGGAGTAGCCATGCGCACGGTGCTGCTGCCCAACGGCGTCAGCGTGCCGGCCCTCGGGCAGGGGACGTGGCGGCTGGGCGAGGGGCAGCGCAGCCGGCGCGAGGAGGCGGACGCGCTGCGCCTGGGCATCGACCTGGGCATGACGCTGATCGACACCGCCGAGATGTACGGCGAAGGCGGCTCGGAGCAGGTGGTGGCCGAGGCAATCCATGGCCAGCGGGACCGGGTGACCCTGGTCACCAAGGTCTATCCGCACAACGCGACGCGCAAGGGCACGCCGGCGGCCTGCGAGCGCAGCCTGACGCGGCTGCGCACCGACTGTATCGACATCTACCTGCTGCACTGGATGGGCTCGGCGCCGTTCACCGAAACGGTGGAAGCATTCGAGAAACTGCGCCGCGAGGGCAAGATCCGCGCCTGGGGAGTCTCGAACCTCGATACCTCCGATATGGTGGAACTGGCCGCGGTGTCGGGCGCCTGCGTGACCAACCAGGTGCTCTACAACCCCGAACATCGCGGCATCGAGTTCGACCTGCTGCCGTGGCAGGCCAAGCATCGCATGCCCATCATGGCCTATTCGCCGGTGGGGCAGGCCGGCCGGCTGCTGCGATCTCCCGCGCTGGGGGCAATCGCCGCACGCCATGGCGCCACCCCGGCACAGATCGCCATCGCCTGGTCGCTGCGGCGCGAGGGGGTGATTTCCATCCCCAAGGCCGGCGATGCGGCCCATGTGGGGGACAACGCGGCGGCGGCGGCCATCGTGCTGACCGCCGAGGACCTCGCGGCGATCGATGCGGCCTATCCGCCACCCGGGCGGAAATATCCGCTGGCGATGCTGTAGCCGTTAATTCGAAGTAAAGCCGCGGATTGACGATCATTTCGAGTGGCGCCTGACGCGCCATCGTGAACTCTGTTGCCCGATCAACGTTTTCGATCGGCACCGGTGGCATGGCACGATCCCAGGGTAGCGGCATTCGGCTCAGGCGGCGGCGGTGAACGAGTTTCTCGGCAACGGCTTGTGGGCCGGGAGCGAGGCGTGGTGCGTCAGCGAGGGGTTGGGCGGCTCGGTGGCGAGCGACCTGGCGATGCTGGCGGCGGCCGAGATCTTCGATACCGCGTGGTATCTGCGCGCCTATCCCGACGTGGCCGAGCACGGCATCGATCCGGCGACCCATTTCATCGCGCAGGGCTGGCAGGAGGGGCGGCGGCCGAATTTCTATTTCGATCCGCACTGGTATCGCGCCGCCAATTCGGACGTGGCGCGGGCCGGGGTCAACCCGGTGCTGCATTATATCTCGGCGGGGGAGGCCGAGGGGCGGGCGCCGAGCGAGCATTTCGACCTTGCATGGTATGCGACCCAGCACACGCCGGACCCGGAGCGGAGCCTGCTCGCCCATTTCCTGGCCCGCTGCACCACCGGCACGGTGAGCCCGCTGCCGGAGTTTGACGGCGCGTTCTACCTGGCCACCTACCCCGATGTGGCCGACGCCAAGGTAGACCCGTTCGAGCACTATTTGCTCTACGGCTTCCGCGAAGGCCGCAATCCCTCGGCCGGGTTCGACACGCGGTTCTACCTCCATCGCTACCTCGATGGCGTCACCGACGAAAACCCGCTGATCCACTACCGCCGCCATCGCCACGCGCTGCGCCTGCATGTGGTGCCGCCCGAGAGCGATCATGACGTGTTCGAGGAAGTCCGGCGGTTCAGCCGGCCAGGGCCCGGCTTCGAAACCTTCCAGCCGCTGCCGGCAGGGGCGCGGCGGCGGGCGCAGGTGCTGGCGTTCTATCTGCCGCAGTTTCACCCAATGGCGGAAAACGACAAATGGTGGGGCGAGGGGTTCACCGAATGGACGGCGATCGGCCGGGCGATGCCGCGGTTTGCCGGGCACTATCAGCCGCGTATTCCCCGCGACCTGGGGCACTACCGGCTTGGCGACAATGCCGAGGGCCGCGCGGTGATGCGCCGCCAGGCCGAGATGGCGCGCGCGGCGGGGCTCGGCGGCTTTGTGCACTATTTCTACTGGTTCAACGGCCGGCGGCTGCTGGAGGCGCCGCTCGATGCGTGGGTGGCCGATGCGGCGATCGATTTCCCGTTCTGCCTGATGTGGGCGAACGAGAACTGGACCCGGCGCTGGGACGGCTCGGAGCACGAGGTGCTGATCAGCCAGGACTACGACGCGGCGGACGATGCGGCGCTGGTGGACTGCTTCGTGGCCTACATGAGGGACCCGCGCTACATCCGTATCGAGGGGCGGGCGCTGCTGATGGTGTATCGCGCCGCCGATATCCCCGACACGGCGGTGACGCTGGCGCGCTGGCGGGAGATGTTCGCCGCGCACGGCGAGGCGCCGCTTCTGGTAATGGCGCAGAGCTTCGACGCCTTCGACCCAACGCTCTATGGGTTCGACGCCGCGGTGGAGTTTCCTCCGCACAAACTCGCGGCGAACCTGGCGCGGCGGAACGGCGATGTGCGGCAGTTCGATCCCCGGTTGACCGCGCATGTGTATGACTATGACGACCTGGTGCGGGCCTCCTGCGACGAGGCACCCACGCCGTTCCCGCTGATCCGCACCGCGGTGCCAAGCTGGGATAACGATGCCCGGCGCGAGGGTGCCGGCCTGGTGCTGCGCGATGCCAGCCCGGCGAAATACCAGGCCTGGCTCGCCGAACTGGTGGCCCGCGCGGCGGCGGCACCGGTGCTGGGGGCGCCGCTGGTGTGCGTGAACGCCTGGAACGAGTGGGCCGAGGGCGCCTATCTCGAACCTGACCAGTATTTCGGCGCCGCCTACCTCAATGCCACCGCCCGGGCGGTAACGCGGGCGCGGGAGGGCGCGGCGAAGCTGCTGCTGGTCGGGCATGATGCGTTCGCCGCCGGGGCACAGCATCTGCTGTCCCATCTGCTGCGCCAGTTCGCGCGCGGCCATGGGGTGGAGGTGGAGTATCTCCTGCTCGGCGGCGGCACGCTGACGGAAACCTACGCCGCTGCGGCGCCGGGCGTGGTGGCGGGTGATGCCGCGCAGGCGGCGGCGCTGGCGGCCGGGTGGGCGCAGCGCGGGTTCGCCGTGGCCATCGTCAACACCTCGGCGGCGGGCTGGACGGTGCCCATCCTGCGCGCGGCGGGGTTTGCGGTGACGATGCTGGTGCACGAACTGCCCGGCATCCTGGCCGAGAAGAACCTGCTGGCCGGCGCGCGGAGCGGGGCCGCCGCGGCGCGCACCGTGGTGTTCCCGGCCGCCTTCGTGCGCGACCGCTTCATCGCCGCCACCGGCGAGGCGCCGGCCGATGCGCGGGTGATGCCGCAGGGCAGCTACCGCCGCATCGGCTTTGCCGCCAAGGCGCGCAGCCAGTTGCGGACGCGCCTCGGCCTCGCCGCCGGCACCATCATGGTGTTGGGCGCCGGCTACGCCGATCTGCGCAAGGGGTTCGACCTGTTCCTCCAAGCCTGGCGCGCCGCGCGGCGGCAGCGGGCGGATGTGGTGTTCTGCTGGATCGGCGATCTCGATCCCGCCATCCGCGCCTATCTCGCCCCCGAGATCGCCGCCGCCGAAGCCACCGGCCGGCTGCACATGGCGGGCTACCAGCGCGACGTCAGCCCCTGGTTCAGCGCCGCCGATGCCTTCGCGCTGACCTCGCGTGAGGACCCGTTCCCCACCGTGGCGCTGGAGGCGCTCTCCACTGGGTTGCCGGTGGTTGCATTCGGGGGCAGCGGCGGCATCCCGGACGTGCTGGAGGGCTGCGGCGCCGTGGTAGCGATGGCCGATGCGGATGCGATGGCCCGCGCTCTGGTGCGCCTCGGCCGCGCCGCCACCCAATCCGCGCGGGCCGCACTCGCCGCACGGGCGCAGGCGCGGTTCGATTTCCCCACCTACGCGGCCGATCTGCTGGCGATCGCCTGCCCCGGCCTGGCCTCGGTTTCGGTGGTAGTGCCGTCCTTCAACTACGCGCGCTACATGCCGGAACGGCTGGCCTCAATTTTCGCCCAGACCTGTCCGGTGGTGGAAATTCTGGTGCTGGACGATGCTTCCACCGATGACAGCGTGGCGGTGGCCGGCCGGGTGGCGGAGGAGTGGCGGCGCGACATCCGCATTATCGCCGGGCGGGAGAACTCCGGCTCGGTGTTCCGCCAGTGGCAGCGCGCGGTGGCGGCGGCCCGGGGCGAATTCGTCTGGATCGCCGAAGCCGATGACGCGGCCGATCCCGCCATGCTGGCCGCCCTGACGGCCCTGATGCAGGCGCAGCCCGCCATGGTGCTGGCCTTCTGCGACAGCCGAGCGGTGGACGAGAACGGCCGCGAGATGTGGCCTGGCTATCGCGACTACTGCGTGGAGTCGGGCGCGACGGTGCTGGCGCAGGACGGCATTTTCGCGGCGCGCAATTTCGTCCGCGATGCGCTGGCCGAGCGCAACCTTATCCTCAACGCCTCCGCCGTGCTGTGGCGGCGCGACGCGCTGCTGGCCGCCCTCGAACGCTGCGGCGCCGAGTTGGAAGCCTTCCGGGTGGCGGGCGATTGGCGCGTCTATGTCGAAGTGCTGGCCGACAGCACCGGCACCGTGGGGTATCTGGCCGCGCCCCTGAACACCCATCGCCGGCACCCCATATCGGTAACGGCCGCCACCGATGTGGCGCTGCAACTCGACGAGATCGGGCGGATGCAGAAGCTGGTGCGGGCCCGGTTGCCCATCGACGCGGCGGGGCGACGGCGGCAGGCGGCATATCTCCGCCAGGTCGGGCGGACGTTGCGACAGGCGGCTGAATAACGTCCCCCTCGCCTTGGCCGGCGCAAACCTGTACATGTTGATCGCGATATCAGCGGCTTTTTGCACAACGAGGCTTGTCGATGCGTCTTTCGATTTTCGGGATCGGCTACGTCGGTGCCGTGTCCTGCGGTTGTTTGGCCAGCCTCGGCCATGATGTCATCGGCGTCGATGTATCCCCCCAGAAGGTGGACATGCTGGCGCGCGGCATCTCGCCCATTGTGGAGGCGGATATCGGCGAACTCATCGCCGAGGCGGTGCGCGCGGGGCTGTTGACCGCCACCAGTGACGTGGCGGCCGCTGTGGCCAACAGCGATGTCTCCTTCGTCTCGGTCGGCACGCCGAGTGCGCCGGACGGCAGCGTGTCGCTGCATGCGGTGGACGAGGTGATCGCCAGCATCGGCCGCGCCATCGCCGGCAAGACCACGCCGCACATCGTGGTGATGCGATCCACCGTGCCGCCGGGAACGGCGGAAAACCGGGTGATCCCGATCCTGGAGCAAAGCTCGGGCCGCAAGATCGGCGCCGGGCTGGCCTACTACAGCAACCCCGAATTCCTCCGCGAGGGCAGCGCGGTGCGCGATTTCCGCATGCCGCCATTCACCCTGCTTGGCAGCGCCGAGGGCGACGATGCCGCCGTGGTGCGCGAGATATACGCCGGGATCGAGGCGCCGCTGCATGTGGTGGCCTACAACGTGGCCGAAAGTGCCAAGCACATCTCCAACGTGTTCCACGCGGTGAAACTTGCCTTCGCCAATGAGGCCGGCGCCGTGCTGGCCGCCCAGGGCGTCGATGCGCGCGAGGTGTTCCGGGTGTTCTGCGAGGACCGTATCCTCAACATCTCGCCGGCCTACCTGCGGCCCGGCTTCGCCTTCGGCGGCTCCTGCCTGCCCAAGGATGTGCGCAGCTTCCTTGCCCTCGGCCGCCAGCAGGATGTCGCCACGCCGTTCCTCGGCCATGTGCTGCCGGGCAACATGGCGGTGATCGATCGCGCCTTCGCCGCCGTCACCGCGCTCGGGCGCAAGCGGGTGGCGATGTTCGGCCTGGCGTTCAAGCAGGGCACGGACGATCTGCGCGAGTCGCCCTACGTCATCCTGGCCGAGAAGCTGATCGGACGCGGCTATGACCTGGTGATTTTCGATCGCTCGGTGAACATGGCCGGGCTGCTCGGCGCCAACCGCGCCTATATCGAGCGCGAAATCCCCCACATCGAACGCCTGCTGGCGTCCTCGCCGGCGGCGGCGCTGGAAGGCACCGAGATCGTGATCGTCGGCCACGCCAACCGCGACGATCGCGCCGCCCTGCTCGCCGGGCTCGATGGGCAGACGGTGATCGATTTGTCCGGCATGGCCGATCTGCAAGCCCATCCACGCATCACCTACCAGGGCCTGTGCTGGTGAGCCGTCGGCCGCGCCTGCTGTTCATCAGCCCGCGGTTCCTGCTGCCGTTCGACCAGGGCGGCAAAATCCGCACCGGCAATATCCTGCGCGGCATGAAGGGCGGCGCGTTCGAGATCACCCTGGTTTCGCCGGCTCCCGCGCCGGATGCCTATGCCGAGGGGGTGGCGAGCCTGTGCGATCGTTTCCGCTCCTGGCCGGAACCCCATGTCGGCACGCTGGGCAAGATGATGCTGCTGCCCGGGCGGCTGCCGATCCCGGTGGCGACGGATCGCTCGGCCGCGGGGGCGGCGATCGTGGCCGAGGAACTGGCGTCGCAGCCCGATGTGGTGGTGGTGGATTTCCCCCACGCCGCGGTGCTGCTGCCACCGCGCATCGCCGCGCCGAGCGTGATGTTCACCCACAACATCGAAACCGAGATTTTCGAGCGCCACGCCAAGGTGGCGAAGTTTCCGCAGCGCCTGGTGTGGGCCAACCAGGCCGCCAAGATGCGCCGCTTCGAGGGCGAAACGCTGCGCCGGTTCGATCGGGTGGTGGCGGTTTCGGCGCGCGATGGCGCCGGGCTGCGGGCGCAGTTCAAGCTGCCGACGGTCGATCTGATCGATACCGGGGTGGACCTCGACTTCTACCCGTTCACCCCGCCCGGTTCCGATCCGGTGGTGGTGTTCTCCGGCACGCTGGACAGTGCTGCGAATGTCGACGGGATGGCGTTCTTCATGGACGAGATCTGGCCGCTGCTGGTGCGCGCGCGGCCGGATTTGCGGGCCCGGGTGGTGGGGCGCAACCCGCTGCCGTGGATGATCGAGCGGGCGCAGAAGCTGGGATTGCCGTGGCATTTCACCGGGTTCGTCGAGGATATCCGGCCCGAGGTGAGCGCCGGCGCGGTCTCGGTGATCCCGCTGCGGGTGGGCAGCGGCACGCGGATCAAGGCATTCGAGGCGATGGCGCTCGGCCGCCCGGTGGTCTCCACCAGCCTGGGGGTCGAGGGGCTCGATATCGTGGCCGGCGAGCACTACCTCGCGGCCGATACCGCCGAGACATTTGCCGCCGAAGTGTTGCGCCTGCTCGCCGATCCGGCGCTGGCGCTGCGCACCGCCCAGGCGGCGCGGGCGCGGCTGGAGGAGCGGTTTTCGTGGGCGCATGTGGCGCGGCAGTTCGAGGCGATCTGCCAGGCGGCGCTGGAGGGGCGGAAGGCATGACACGGGACGAACTCGCGACACTCGATGCCGCCGATCCGCTGGCCCCGATGCGGGACCGTTTCGCGATGCCCGAGGGGGTCATCTACCTCGACGGCAATTCCCTCGGCCCGATGCCGAAGGCAACCCCGGCGCGGATCGCCGCGGTGGTGGCGCAGGAATGGGGCCAGGGGCTCATCCGCAGTTGGAATGACGCCGGATGGATGGACCTGCCCGGCCGGATCGCCGCCAAGATCGCCGGGCTGGTGGGCGCGCCTTCCGGCACAATGATGGTGGCGGACAGCACGTCGGTCAATCTTTTCAAGCTGCTGGGTGCCGCCCTGGCGGCGCGGTCGGGCCGGCATGTGATCCTGTCCGAGCGGGGCAATTTCCCCACTGACCTTTATATCGCCGAGGGCCTCGCCGCCCTGCTCGATCGCGGCCACATGCTGCGGCTGGTGGGGGCGGACGAGATTGCCGGCGCCGTCGATGACGATACCGCCGTGGTGATGCTCACCCACGTGAACTACCACACCGGCGCGATGTTCGACATGAACGCCGTCACCGCCGCCGTGCACGCCAAGGGCGCACTGATGCTGTGGGACCTCGCGCATTCCGCCGGGGCGGTGCCGGTGGACCTCGCGGCGGCCGGCGCCGATCTGGCGGTGGGCTGCGGCTACAAGTTCCTCAACGGCGGGCCGGGGGCGCCGGCGTTCCTCTATGTCGCCGAACATCTGCTGCCGACCGTGCGGTTTCCGCTGACCGGCTGGCTCGGCCACGCCGCCCCCTTCGCCTTCGAGCGCTCCTATCGCCCGGCCAGCGGGATCGCGGCGGCGTTCGTCGGCTCGCCACCCATTCTCAGCATGTCGGCGCTGGAGGTGGGCGTGGATATCGCCCTTGAGGCACCGATGGCGCTGGTGCGCGAAAAGTCGGTGCGGCAGACCGCGCTGTTCGCCGATCTGGTGGCGCAGGAATGCGGCGGCCACGGGCTGGTGAAGGCCTCGCCGGACGATGCGGCGCGGCGCGGCAGCCAGATCTGCTTCGCCCATCCCGAGGCCTATCCCATCATGCAGGCGCTGATCGCGCGTGGCGTGATCGGGGATTTCCGGGCGCCCGACATCCTGCGCTTCGGGGTGACGCCGCTGTATCTCCGCTATGTCGATTTGTGGGACGCGGTGGCGGTGCTGCGCGATGTGCTGGCAAGCGGCGAGTGGCAGCAGGAAATGTTCCGCGCCCGCCGCAAAGTGACGTGATGCTGTTGCCAGCGGCGTGGCGGGCAGACTAGCGTTTGCGCCTGACCGCATTGGGAGACGTGCCATGCGACTGCCCCTTCTCGCCGCCGCCTTCGCCCTATTGGCGGCCCCCACTTTCGCCGATTCCATCGACGGCGCCTGGTGCCGCACCGGCGCGCGGGTGGTGATCAACGGGCCCAGTATCCTCACCCCGGGCGGCGCGCCGCTGTCGGGCAACTACGATCGGCACGGATTTTCCTACGTGGTACCGGCGGGCGAGCCCGGTGCGGGCGCCATGATGGAGATGCGCCTGCTCAGCGAGCACGAGATGCAATCGCGCCTCGGTGCCGGCGGGCCGGTGGAAGAATGGCGGCGCTGCGGCCCCGCGACCAGCTAGCAAGGGACGATCTGATTTCATGGCGGTGATGGTAACCGGCGGCACCGGGTTCGTGGGTTTGAACCTGGTGGAGGCCCTGCTCGGCCGCGGCGAGCACGTGGTGGTGGTGGCGCTCGATGACATGCCGGCCTCCGCCGCGCGGGCGTTCGCGGCCTTGCCGGGGCGGCTGACCGTGGTGCGCGGCGATGTGCGCGACAGCGGCGCGATGGCCGATCTCATGCGCCAGCACGCGGTGGACCGGCTGTTTCCCTTCGCCGCCATCACCTCCGGCCCGGGCCGCGAGGCCGAAACGCCGGAACTGGTGATCGAGGTGAACTTGCTCGGCTTCATCGCCCAGATGCGGGCGGCGCGCGATGCCGGGGTGCTCCGGGTGATCGCGCCCTCCTCGGCGGCGGTCTACGGCGACAGTTTCTACCACCACGCGCGGCTGGACGAGGAAACCACGCCTCCGGTGCCCACCGGTATCTACGGGGTGACCAAGTATGCCGTCGAGCGCACCGCGTTGCGCCTGGGAGCGCTGTGGGGGATCGACGTAATCGCCGCCAGGATCAGCGCGGTGTTCGGGCCCTGGGAGCGCGATACCGGATTGCGCGACATGATCGGCCCGCACTGGCACCTGGCGTGCCAGGCGGTGGACGGCACGGCGGCGGTGCTGCCGGCAGAAATCCCGGCCTATACCTGGGTCTATTCGCGCGATATCGCCGAGGGGCTGCTGCATCTGCTCGATATGGCAGCGCCGCCGCACCGGGTGTTCAACCTGTGCTCGGGCGTGCCGTGGGGGCCGGTGATCACGCAATGGGCGGGGCGGCTGGCGGCGGATTTCCCGGGCTTCACATGGCGCCAGTCGGCCGATCCGGCGGCGCAGACGGTGCGGCTGACCGAGGCGCGGCCGCGGGGCACGATGGATATCGCCCGCATCGCGGCCACCGGCTGGACGCCGCGCTTCCTGCCTGACGCCGCCTATGCCGATTACGCGGCGTGGCTGGCGGGCAATCCGGCGGGGCTGGCCGGGTAGGTCAGTCCGGGCGGCGGATCTGGAAGCCGGTCTTGTTCTGCGCGAAGCCGATGCCGGCGTAAAAGCGCAGGGTTTCCGGGCGCTTGGAGCCGGTCATCAGCATCACCTTGTAGCAGCCCTCGGCCCAGGCGCGGGCGATGGCCGCTTCGATCACCGTTCGTCCGTGTCCCCTGGTGCGGTGCGCGGCATCGGTGACGACGTTTTCGATCAGCGCATAGGGCCGGGTGCCGCGGGTGAGGTTGGGGATCACCACAAGGGTGCAGGTTGCGGCAAGCGCAACGTCCCGCTCCAGCACCAGCACCGTCATGCCCGGCGTCGCCAGCATGCGGGCGAACGCCGGCGCGGCGGTGGCGACATCGAGCGCCGGATCATCCGGGTTGAGTTGGGCGTAGAGGGCGAGGAGGCCCGCGAGATCGTCAGGCCGGGCCGGGCGCGGTGACACCTATTCCTTCACCGCCCCGGTCAGGCTCGAAACATAGTATTCCACGAAGAACATGTAGAAGATCGCCACCGGCAGCGAGCCCAGCAGGGCGCCGGTCATCAGCGAACCCCAGTGATACACATCGCCCTGCACCAGTTCGGTGAGCACGGCGACGGGCACGGTTTTCTTCTCCGTGGAGGAGATGAAGGCGAGTGCGTAGATGAACTCGTTCCACGATAGCGTGAAGGCGAAAATGCCGGCCGAGATCAGGCCCGGCACCGCCAGGGGCAGGGTGATCCGGCGCAGGATCTGCAACCGGGTGGCGCCGTCGATCAGCGCGCATTCCTCAAGCTCATACGGGATGGACTTGAAGTAGCCGATCAGCAGCCAGGTGCAGAAGGGCACCAGGAACGTCGGGTAGGTCAGGATCAGCGCGTAGGGCGTGTCGAACAGCCCGAGCTGGTAGACCACCTGGGCGAGCGGGATGAACAGGATGGACGGCGGCACCAGGTAGGCCGCGTAGATGGCCAGCCCGACATATTCCGAGCCCTTGAAGCGCAGCCGCTGGATGGCGTAGGCGGCCAGCACGCTGGCGAACAGGGACAGGAACGTGGAGCCGAAGGCGATGCCCATGGTGGTGGTCAGCCAGTGGCCGTAGTCGGTCTCGAACAGCAGCTTGTTGATGTTGGCGAAGGTGGGGTGGTTGATCCAGAACGGGTTGTTGTCCTTGTAGTTCATCAACTCGCCGTTCGGTTTGAAGGCGGTGATCGCCATCCAGTAGAACGGGAACAACAGCACCAGCACGAACACGGTGAGCGGCACGTAGATGGTCATGGCGCGGCGCACGCCGCTGTCCCACGACATGATCTGCGGGCCGTCGGCTTCGGTCACGGCAGGCTGGTCGGCGGCGATGTCAGTCATTGTCGGACCCCTGCTGCCACTTGCGCCGGCCGAGGGCGTAGTAGCTGAAGAACGTGGCGAAGATCAGGAACGGGATCATGGCCACCGCGATGGCCGCGCCCTCGCCGAGCTGGGCGCCCGGGATGCCGCGCTGGAAGGCCAGCGTCGCCATCAGATGGGTGGAGTTGATCGGGCCACCCCGCGTGATGGCGTAGACCAGCTGGAAATCGGTGAAGGTGAACAGCACCGAGAACGTCATCACGATCGCCAGGATCGGCATCAGCAGCGGCGAGGTGATGTGCCGGAAGGATTGCCAGGGCGAGGCGCCATCAAGCAGGGCGGCCTCGTAGAGCGAGGGCGAGATGGTCTGCAACCCGGCCAGCAGGGTGATCGCAACGAACGGAATGCCGCGCCAGACATTGGCCACGATGAGGGACCAGCGGGCGGCCCAGGGGGTGCCAAGGAAGTCGATGTAGTGGTCCAGGATGTGCAGCCGGTCGACCAGCACGTAGGAAATGATGGAGAACTGCGGATCGTAGATCCACCAGAACGCAATCGCGCTCAGCACCGTGGGCGTGATGTAGGGCAGCAGGATGATGGCGCGCAGGAAGGATTTGAACGGGATCTGGTGGTTCAACAGCAGCGCCAGCCACAGCCCGAGGCCGAATTTCAGCACCGTGGCGGTGAAGGTGTAGAATAGCGTGTTCCACACCGAGGTGAGGAATATCCTGTCATCCATCAGGCTGATGAAGTTATCCAGCCCCACCCACTCGCCGTTGCCGCCGATCTCGGTGTCGGTGAAGGCGAGATAGATGCCCAGGCCGAGCGGATAGGTCAGGAACGCCAGCAGCAGCCCGCAGGCGGGCAGCAGGCAGATAAAGATCAGGAACGGTTTGTAGTCGAACAATCGCACGAGCCAGTTTGGTTGGGCACGCGAAGGTTGCCAGGTCGATGCGTCCATGATCCGCCTTTATATTCGTGCCCCGTGGGGCAATCCGAAGCGCGTGCCGCCGGGATGCTCCCGGCGGCACGTTGGGCCTCAGGCCTTCTTGTAGATGCGGTTCAACCGGCGCTCGGCTTCCTTCACCGCTTCCTCCGGCGTCGCCTGCCCGGCGCACACGCCGGCCACCATCTGCACGAGGATGTATTCGGCCGTGGCGGCCGCGGCGCCCGCGGTGATCGGGCCCTTGTAGCCATCGTAGAACGTCATCTTCTGCGCATCGCGATACGGCAGGATCTTCGGGTCCGACTTCCAGCAGTCCGACTGGTCGTACGCCAGCAGCGGATGCGCCCAGTACCCCAGGCACTTGGTCAGCCAGCTGTCGTACTGGTCGGCTTCCATCAGGAAGCGGAGGTATTCCTTCGCCGCGTTGGGATACTTGGTGTGCTTGAACACCATGGCGTTGAGGGTATTGGCCGCTTCCGGCGCGCGGCCCTGGAAGGTGCCCGGCGCACGCATATGCTCGGTGTCGGCCGCGATGCGCGCCATGTTGGCATCGCCCTTGTCGCCGGCCGTCTTGGCGACGAAGTAGATCGACACGCCGTTGGACGTCATCGAGATTTCCTCGGCGAGGTAGGCCTTGTTGTTGCTCGGATCGAGCCACGACAGGGTGCCGGGGATGAAGGTCTTGTAGAGTTCGGCGGCATATTTCAGCGCGGCGATGGTCTCCTTGCTGTTGATCGAGACCTTGCCCTTCTCGTCCACCTGGTAGGCACCATGCGCCCACAGCAGCCAGGTCGCGGTGCCGTTGCCGTCACCCTGCGAGTTGCCGAGCGCCCAGCCGACCGGATGGCCGTTCTTCTTCAGCTTCTGGCACAGGTCGAGGAACTTGCCGAGGTCATCGGGCGGTGCGGCATAGCCGGCCTCGTTCACCCAGGACTTGCGATAGACCAGGGCGCCGCCGCCGCAGCCCATGGGGATGGAAATCCACTGGTTGGTGCCGAACTTCTTGCCGTAGATTTCCGGCAGCCGGCCCCAGCCGCCGTATTTCTTGCCGAGGTAGGTGGCAAGCTCGGTCATGTCGAGGATCTTGTCGGTGTAGAGGTGCGGGTCATTGGCCCAGCCGGCCACCACATCGGGCCCGGCGCCGGTGCGCGCGGCCACGGCCACCTGGGCGCGGATGTCTTCCCAGCCGACGAAATCGGTGCGCACCTGCACACCGGTCGCCTTGATGAACTTCGCGGTGTTTTCGTTCCACACCACTTCGTCGGGATCGACGAACTTGGTGGGCCGGATCACCCGCAGCGTGGCGCCGGCCTCGATGGGGTGCTTGGGCAGATCGACCTTGGCCATCGGGATGGCCGAACGGGCCTCGCCGGGTTGCATGGCGGCCGCCGCGGCAAGGGCGCCGGCGCCGACGGTCAGACTTTCACGCCTTGAAAAACCTGTCATATCCTGAACCTCCCGATGGTATGGCGGCCTTGTGGCCGCGCGTTTTCGTAGTCGGACGCCGATAGTCTAGCTCAGCCGCGCGCCGGTGGTCACGTCGAACAAATGGGCGAGCGTTGGGTCGGACGCGACATGCAGGGTCTCGCCCGGGCGGTGGGAAATACGTTCGCGGAATGCCCCGATCATCCGCGTTTCGGTGTGCATCACGGCATCGCCGAGTTGCATGATCACCTGGGTTTCCGAACCCGTCGGCTCCGTCACCAGCACGGTGGCGCCAACGCCGTTGGGATCAAGCCGCAGGTGCTCCGGGCGAATGCCATAGACCACATCGCCGGTGTGTGACGCCGGCGCGGTGGCGGGCAGCGGCAGGCTGACCGAGCCCGAGCGGAAGGCGCCGCCCTCGATGCGCCCACGGATGAAATTCATCGCGGGCGAACCGATGAAGCCGGCGACAAACAAATTGGCCGGCCGGTCATACAATTCCAGCGGCGCGCCGAACTGCTCCACGTTGCCGGAATTCATCACCACGATCTTGTCCGCCATCGTCATCGCCTCGATCTGGTCGTGGGTGACGTAGACGGTGGTGGTTTTCAGGCGCTGGTGCAGGTCCTTGATTTCGGCCCGCATCGCCACCCGCAGCTTGGCATCGAGGTTGGACAGCGGTTCGTCGAACAGGAACACCTGCGGATCGCGCACGATAGCGCGGCCCATCGCCACGCGCTGGCGCTGGCCGCCCGAAAGCTGTCGTGGAAAGCGTTCGAGGTAGGGGGCGAGGCCGAGGATATCGGCGGCGCGGCCAACCTTCTCATCGATCACGTTCTTGGGCGCCTTGGCCAGCAGCAGCGAGAAGGCCATGTTGTCGCGCACCGTCATGTGCGGATAGAGCGCGTAGTTCTGGAACACCATGGCAATGTCGCGTTCCTTGGGCGGAACGTTGTTCACCACGCGCCCACCGATCGCGATCTCCCCGCGCGAGATGTTCTCCAGGCCGGCGATCATGCGCAACAGGGTGGACTTGCCGCAACCGGACGGGCCGACGAGAATCACGAACTCGCCATCGGCGACTTCGACGTTGACGCCGTGCAGCACCTCGGTACTCCCGAACGCCTTGCGTACGGTACGAATAGATACAGTCGCCATCGGCCCTGCGTGCCTTCCCCTTGGACGTATTAGTTAGGCCTCACGGCCGCTTATGCTGCCACGATAGGGCCATCTTCGCGGCTTTGCCAATGCTATCCGGCGGGTTTTTATTCAGCGGACGGAAGTGCGCGCAGATAGGCGATGAGGGCGGCCATGTCGTCGGGCGAGATGCCTGCGTAATAGGCAAAACCCATCGGCGGGAACAGCTTGCGGCCGTCAGCGGATACGCCGGTGCGGATGGCACGTTCCAATTGGGCATCGGTCCACTTGCCCACCCCGTGCGGGGTGATGTTGGCGGCCACCGAAGTGCCCCACGGGCCGTTGAACGGCTGGCCGCCGGCGCCGATGCGCTTGGTGTCGCGCCGGCCGCCTTCGAGCATCGGGGTGTGACACTCAACGCAGTGGCCGAGCGGGCCGGCGAGGTAGGCGCCATAGGCCACCTTGTCGGTGCGCGGCGGGGCGTTCACCTGGCCCACCGGCGGACCGTAGGCCGGCGGCAGCTTGATGCGATAGGTCGACTTGGCTGCCTTGTTGTGCACCGCCGGCACGGTGCGCAGATAGGCCACGATGGCCCGCACATCGGCGTCTGCCATGCCGCGATAGAGGCCGATCGGCATCGGCGGGCCGATCAGGCTGCCATCGGGCCGCTTGCCCTCGCGGATGGCGAGCACCAACTGGTCATCGGTCCAGCCGCCGATGCCGGTCTCGCGATCCGGCGTGATATTGGAGGCGATAGCGGTGAAGCCCGGGTTGTCCTCCACCGTGTTGCCGCCCGACAGCGCGCGCCCGGCGAGCGGGCCGGTGGGGCCCTGCGGGGTGTGGCAGTTGCCGCAACCGGAAATAGTTTCAACCAGATAGCGGCCGCGCTCCGCTGGCGTCTGCGCGGCGGCGGCGCCGGCCCACAGGGCGGCAAGTGCAAGGATGAGATAGCGCATCGTCATGGTTCCCCGGGGTGGCGCCGTTGACCGGCATTCGTTCCATCGGGATTTCATGAAAATTCGCTTGTTTCGTCAACCTATGCAGTCGAACGGCGCTGCAATACTTCGTCGAGCCAGTCCGAGCGCATCTCGGGCACCGAGGACAGCAGCAGTTCCGTGTAGGGATGGAACGGCGGCGCGAACACCGTTTCGGTCTCCCCGCTGGCAACCATCTGGCCCTTCAGCATCACCGTCACCTTGTTGGCGATGCGTTTCACCACGCCGAGATCATGGGTGATGAACAGATAGGCGATGCCGAGTTCCTCCTGCAGCCGCTTGAGCAGGCGCAGGATTTCCTCGCCGACGAGCTGGTCGAGCGCCGAGGTCACCTCATCGCAAATGATGAGGTCGGGCTCGGCGGCGAGCGCCCGGGCGATGCCGACGCGCTGCTTCTGCCCGCCCGACAACTCGCCCGGCGTGCGATCGATGAAGCTCTCCGGCAGGTCCATCATGCGCAACAGTTCCAGCACACGGCTGCGAATTTCGGCCTTCGGGCGGTTGAAGTAGAAGGCGATCGGGCGGCCGATGATGTCGAGCAGGGTCTGGTGCGGGTTCAGCGCCACATCGGGCATCTGGTAGATCATCTGCACCAGGCGCTTCTGCTCGCGGGTGCGCTGGGCGAGGGCAGGGGGCAGCAGTTCGCCGCGAAACCGGATTTCGCCAGCCTCGCGCGGCAGCAGCCCGGTGATGACGCGGGCCAGCGTGCTTTTGCCGGAGCCCGATTCCCCCACCACCGCCAGCGTATCGCCGCGCCGCACCTCGAGACTCACGCCATCGATCACCCGCGCGAGGCTGGCATAGCTCGCCACCACGTTGCTGATGGTGAGCAGCGGCGGCTCGGCGGCGGCACGATCGATGAAGCCATGCCCGGCGACCCGTTCGGCCACCAGGCGCCGGGTGTACTCCGCGCGCGGCGCCTGCAATATCTGCTCGGCGGTGCCATGCTCCACCATCTTGCCGTGGCGCAGCACCATGATGTCATCGGCGATCTGCGCCACCACCGCGAGATCATGGGTGATGTAGATCGCCGCCGTGTGGTGCTCGTGGATCAGCTTGCGGAAGGCGGCGAGCACCTCCACCTGGGTGGTGACGTCCAGCGCCGTGGTGGGTTCGTCGAAAATGAGGATATCCGGGCGCGCTGCCATCGCCATCGCCGCCATGGCGCGCTGCAACTGCCCGCCCGACACCTGGTGCGGATAGCGGCGGCCGAAATTCTCCGGGTCCGGCAAATCAAGCTCGCGGAACAGCCCGATGGCCACCTCGCGTGCGGCGGCGGGGCTCATCAGCCCGTGGCGGACCGGAATTTCGCACACCTGCTCGAACAGCGTCATCGCCGGATTGAACGATGCGGCGGCGGATTGCGCGATATAGGCCACGCCCGGGCCGCGCAGGGCGCGCCGCTCGGCCGGCGAAAGGGTGAGGATGTCGCGCCCGCGGAAGATGATGCGGCCACCCTCGATGGCGCAGCCGTTGCGGGTGTAGCCCAGCACGGCGAGCCCGATAGTGGTTTTCCCCGCCCCCGACTCTCCGATCAGCCCGATCACCTCGCCGCGCCGCAGGGTGAACGAGATATCGTCCACCAGCACCGGCCCTGGCCCCGCGTCGGAGCGCGCCTGGACGCGCAGGTGGTCAACTTCCAGGACGATCTCATTCTCATCGGCCACGGTGTCGCTCATGCGTTTTCGCCATGCCCGCGGGATTGGATCGCGAGCAGCCAGTCGACCACGAAATTCACCCCGATGGTCAGCACGGCGATGGCGCCGGCGGGCCAGAATGGGGCGGTGACACCGAGGTTGATCATGTCGCGGTAGTCACGAACCATGCTGCCCCAGTCGGCATCGGGCGGCTGGATGCCGAGGCCGAGGAAGCTCAGCGCGGCGACGAACAGGAACGCGAAGGAGAACCGCAGCCCATACTCGGCGATCAGTGGCGCGCGGGCGGCGGGCAGCACCTCGCGCAGGATGATCCACCACAGCCCCTCGCCGCGCAGCCGCGCCACCTCGACGTATTCGAGCGCCACGATATTCATCGCCAGCGCCCGGCTGAGCCGGAATACCCGGGTGGAATCGAGGCACGCCAGCGTCACCACCAGCACCGGCACCTCGGTGCCCAGCACCGACAGCACCACGAAGGCGAAAATCAGCGACGGCATCGACAGCAGCAGGTCCACCGTGCGGGACAGCGCGGCATCCACCCAGCCCTTGGCGATGGCCGCGGTAAACCCGGTGACGATGCCGATGGTGAACGATAACGACGTGATCAGCAGCGACAACCCGATGGACATCCGCGCGCCGAACAGCAGCCGGCTCAGCAGGTCCCGCCCCAGATTGTCGCAGCCGAGCAGATGCTGGGCGGACGGATCGTCCCACGCGTCACACACCACGTCCGCCTGATCGAACGGCGCGATCCACGGGGCCCCCACGGCACCGATGAGGTTGATCGCGATAATCACCAGACCAAGGGCAGCCGGCCATGTCAGCCGATGGCCGAACAAGCGCACTCCAGGGATGGTCATCGCGGGTGCCGCAGGCGCGGATTGGCCAGGATGGCGGCGATATCGGCCAGCATATTCAGCACGATGAACGCCGAGGCGAACAGCAGCCCGCACGCCTGCACCACCGGCACGTCATGCTTGGACACCGCATCCACCATCAACTGCCCCAGGCCCGGGTAGACGAACACCGATTCCACCACCACCACGCCCACGATGAGATAGGCGAGGTTGAGCGCCACCACGCTGATCACCGGCGCCAGCGCGTTGGGGAAGGCATGGCGCACCACCACCACCCATTTCGGGATGCCCTTGAGGAACGCCATCTCGATGTAGGGGCTGGCCATGATCGCAAGCACCGAGGCCCGCGTCATCCGCATCATGTGGGCGATCACCACCAGCACCAGCGTGAGCATGGGCAGCAGCGTGAGGTAGAAGCGCTCGCCGATGGCGGTTTCCTCGGTCACGTTGGCCAGCGTCGGCAGCCAGCCCAGCTGAACCGAGATGTATTTCATCAGCAGGTAGCCGACGAGATACTCCGGCACCGAGATCGTCATCAGCGTGATGGTGTTCACCGCGCGGTCAAACAGGCTGCCCTGCCACACCGCGGCGAGCAGCCCGAGCAGGATGGCGAGCGGCACGGCAATGGCCGCCGAATAGATCGCCAGGAACAGGGTGTTGCGCAGCCGTGGCGCCAGGTCATCCGCCACCGGCCGTTCGGTGGCGAGGGATTTGCCGAGGTTGCCGTGCAGCGCGCCGCCGAACCACTCCGCGTAGCGCACCACGGCCGGCCGATCGAGGCCAAGCTCCTGGCGCATCACCGCGAGGTTCTCCTCGGTGGCGTTGTTCTGCAACAGCGCGGAGGCCAGGTCCCCGGGGAGGATTTCGGTGCCGGCGAATATCAGCACCGAGGCGCCGAACAGCGTGAGGAACCCGAGCGCCAACCGCTGGGCGATCAGCGCGCGCATGGATACCCCCGCCCGCAGCACTCCTGGCTTCGTCCGCCGAACGTCACACCCTGCTCTCCCGTGATTGGCGCCCATTGTCCGGGGGCGGGGAGTGCGAAGTCAACCAGCGTCAGGAACGACCGGTTTGACGGCGGCCCCCCGCCCGGCCAATACGGCATGGCGGCGGGGGAACGTGGCATGGGCGAGCATTTCGGCATTGTGGTGATCGGCGGCGGCGCGGTGGGGTGCAGCGCGCTGTATCACCTCGCAACCATGGGCCGTACCGACACGCTGCTGCTGGAAATGGACGAGTTGACCTCGGGCTCCACCTGGCACGCGGCGGGCAACGTGCCGACGTTTTCCACCGGCTGGGGGGTGATGAAGCTGCAGCACTACTCCACCCGGCTCTACACGAAACTGGCCGCCGATCCGGCCTATCCCATCAACTACCACATCACCGGCTCCGTCCGCCTCGCCCACACGCGCGAGCGCCGCGACGAGTTCCACCACGTCACCGCGATGGCCCGCGCCAACGGCATCGACTACGCCATGCTGTCGCCGGCGGAACTGCGCGGCCGCTATCCCCTGGCCGAGACGCATGACCTCGATTGCGCCCTGTGGGACCCGCTGGATGGCGATATCGACCCGGCGCAGCTGACCCAGGCGCTCGCCTATCACGCCCGCCAGATGGGCGCGCAGATCAGGCGCTTCACCAAGGTGACCGGGCTCGCGCAATTGCCCTCCGGCGAATGGCGCATCACCACGGCCAACGGCGAGATCACCGCGGGAGTGGTGATCAACGCCGGCGGCTACCGGGCCGGCGAAGTGATGGCGCTGCTCGGCCAGCGCCTCCCCATCGTCTCGCTGTCCCACCAGTACCTGGTCACCGAGGACGCGCCGGACCTGGTCGCCCGCGCCGAACGCCTGCCGCTGCTGCGGGACCCGGACGTGTCCTACTACCTGCGCCAGGAGGGCAACGGCTTCATCCTCGGCCCCTACGAGTGGCAGGCCACCGCCATGTGGCAGGACGGCATCCCCGAAAATTTCGCCCACCAACTCTGGAACGACGACCTCGCCCGCCTCGACAGCTACATCGCCGACGCCTGCGCCCGGGTGCCGGCCCTGGCGACGGCGGGGATCAAGCGGGTGGTGAACGGACCCATCCCCTATTCGCCCGATGGCAACCCCTATATCGGCCCGGCGCACGGGCTGCGGAATTTCTTCCACGCCAACACCTTCAGCTTCGGCATCGCCCAGGCCGGCGGGGCGGGCAAGGCGATCGCCGAATGGGTGCTGCATGGCGCGCCCGAGTGGGACCTGTGGAGCCTCGATCCGCGCCGCTACACCGGCTACGCGACGGCCACCTATACCGAGGCGAAAGCCATCGAGGTCTACCAGAACGAGTACGCCTCCTCCTACCCGTTCGAGGAACGCCCGGCCGGGCGCCCGGCCCGCACCTCGCCGCTGTACGGCATCCTCGCCGCCAAGGGCGCCCGCTTCGGCGCGCGCGGCGGCTGGGAGCGGCCAACCTGGTTCGCCGCCCCCGATGACGGCCCGGACACCCTGACCTTCCGCCGCGACCGCACCAGCTTCGCCGCCGTGGGGCGCGAGGTGGCGGCGGTGCGCGAACGGGTGGGAATTCTCGACCTACCCGGCTTCACCAAGTTCATGGTGCACGGCCCGGGCGCGGCAGCCTGGCTCGACGGGCTGCTGTGCTCGCGGATGCCGAGTGTCGGGCGCATCGGCCTCACCTACGCCCTCAACGAACGCGGCAAGATCCTCAGCGAATTCACCGTCACACGCCTCGCCGCCGACCGCTTCTACCTCTGCGCCGCCGCCAGCGCCGAATGGCACGACGAGGACCTGCTTACCGCCGCCCTGCCGGAAGACGGCAGCGTGACGCTGGATATCGTCTCGGCGCAGATCGGCACCCTGGTGCTGTCCGGGCCGCGCGCCCGCGACGTGCTGGGCTCCGTCACCCGCGCCGATCTATCCAACGCTGCCTTCCCCTGGCTCACCGTGCGAGAGATCGAAATCGGCACCACCCGCCTGCTGGCGCTGCGGGTGAACTACGTGGGCGAACTCGGCTGGGAGTTGCATGCCCCGATGGAAACCCTGGTCGGCCTCTACCAGACGCTGTGGGCGGCCGGCGAGACGCACGGCATCGCAGATTTCGGCATCTACGCGGTCGAGTCCCTGCGGCTGGACAAGTGCTATCGCGGCTGGAAATCCGATATCGAGATCGGCTACTCCCCCCTCGAAGCCGGGCTGGAGCGCTTCGTCGCGGCAAAGAAGCCGGCCTTTGTCGGCCGCGACGCCATCCTCGCCGAACACCAGGCCGGCAGCACCCAGCGCATGGTGCCGCTGCTGTTCGAGGACGCCGGGGACGCCGACGCGCCGCCCTTGGCCCCGGTGTTCCACGGCACCGAGCGCGTCGGCCTGATCACCTCGGGCGGCTGGTCCTACACGCTCGGCCGCAGCGTGGCGCTGGCCTATGTGCGCATCGATCTCGCCATCGAGGGGCAGGTGCTGGAGGCGGAAATCTTCGGCCGGCGCCGTGGCGCGCGGGTTGGCGCGGAGGTGCTGTTCGACCCGGAAAATACCCGCCTGCGGGGCTGACACGCACAACCGGCGGGCCGGGATGGGCGACAGGGCGGCATGGAGTCGATAGGATGCGGGCTCCAACCATCCAGTCCCCACTTCCATGCCGGTTTCCCTTCTTGCGCGGCAGCGAGCGCTGTTTGCCTTTCTCTGCCTCGTCTGGGGCCTGAACTGGGTCGCGATGAAAATCGGCGTCACCGCGGTGCCGCCAGGGTTCTTCTCCGGCGTGCGCTGGACGTTCGCGGGGGCGGCGATCCTGCTGTGGCAGTACTTCCGCGGCGAGCCCATGCGCATCCCCTACCGGCTGCTGCCCCGGCTGTTCTGGCTCTCGCAAATCCTCATCACCCTCAATGTTTTCATCATGCTGTACGGCCTGCGCTACGTCAGCAGCGGCCTGGCCTCGGTGCTGAGTTCGGCATTGACGCCGATCGCCCTGCTCGGCTTCGCGGTGCTGTTCGGCCAGGAGCGCTTCAACCGCCGCCAGGTTGCCGCCATCGGCCTTGGGGTGGCCGGGCTGCTGCTGCTCTACGGGCCGAAGGTGGCGCAGGGGCAACTCGGCCTGCTCGAAGGGCTCGGCGCCATCGGCATCATCATCGGCAACCTCAGCTACTGCCTGGGCTCCGTGCTGTCCCGCCCGATGATGCGCACCCTGTCGCCCACCGTGCTGTCCGGCACCACCAGCCTGTTCGGCGGCCTGAGCCTGCTGGTGGTCTCCATCGCCGTCGAACCCGGGGTGATCGGTCCGGTGATGTGGGGTGACTGGGGCCTCTACCCCTGGCTCGCCTGGCTGTTCATGGTGTTCGCCGGCTCGCTCGGCGCCACCACCATCTACTTCATCCTGGTGCGCGATTGGGGGGCCAGCCGCACCGGCACCTACGCCTTCATCTCCCCGGTGATCGCGGTCGCCGCCGGCATCCTGATGCTGGGCGAGCACGTCGATGTGATCGAGGCCGGCGGTATGGTATTGATGCTGTCAGCCGCCGCCATGGTGCTCAAGGGCGGCTGACCCCGCGCGTTCCCCCTTGCCCGGCAGCCCGCACAGGGCTAAGCCCACGCGCTTCCCGCACCACCGCGTCCGCCCATCCGCTCCCGACGGCAACAGGGTTTTGCATATGTTTTCTCGCCTTCTCGGTTTCATGTCCGCGGACATGGCCATCGACCTCGGCACCGCCAACACGCTGGTCTACGTCAAGGGCCGCGGGATCGTGCTCGATGAACCCTCCGTCGTCGCCATCGCCGATGTGCGCGGCAAAAAGCAGGTCCTCGCGGTCGGCGAGGAGGCCAAGCAGATGCTCGGCCGCACGCCCGGCAACATCCAGGCCATCCGCCCCCTGCGGGACGGCGTGATCGCCGATTTCGAGGTGGCGGAGGAAATGATCAAGCATTTCATCCGCAAGGTGCACAACCGGCGCGGCTTCGCCTCCCCCCTCATCATCGTGTGCGTGCCGTCCGGCTCCACCGCCGTCGAGCGCCGCGCCATCCAGGAGAGCGCCGAGAGCGCCGGCGCGCGCAAGGTGTTCCTCATCGAGGAACCCATGGCCGCCGCCATCGGCGCCGGCCTGCCGGTCACCGAGCCTTCGGGCAGCATGGTGGTGGATATCGGCGGCGGCACCACCGAAGTGGCGGTGATTTCCCTCGGCGGCATTGTCTACGCCCGCTCCGTGCGCGTCGGCGGCGACAAGATGGACGAAGCCATCATCTCCTACATCCGCCGCAACCATAACCTGCTGATCGGCGAAAGCTCCGCCGAGCGCATCAAGCTCGAAATCGGCGCCGCCGCCCCCCCGTATGACGGCGAGGAAGGCCCGATGCGCGAAGTGAAGGGCCGCGACCTGATGAACGGCGTGCC
>CAIMWH010000353.1 GCA_903845065.1 uncultured Rhodospirillales bacterium
CCATCAGATAGAGAGTGGCGAACACAAGGTTGATCGACAGGTTCAACCCAAGGAACAGCGCGATGAAGCTGGTCCACGAAATCCGCACCGCGAGATGATACGGGTCATGCAGGTCGAACCGCGCCATGCCGGTTTTCACCACCGTGTAGGTGGGCGGGGCAGCGCCACGGACGATGCGCGCCGCCATCTCAGAACCCCTCGAACCGGGTAAACTCGGCGGCGGCCACGCGCTCGGTGACCAGCGCGTTGGCGGGAGCCGCCTTGTCCTCGTGGCCGATGGCCATGCCGCAGACCACGATATAGTCGTCCGAGATATCCAGCAGGCGGCGGATGGTGCGGGGGAATTCGGCGAATACCGCCATCGCGCAGGTGTCCAGCCCGCGCGCGCGGGCGGCGACGGCGATGTTTTCGAGGAACATGCCGTAGTCGATCCAGCTGCCGATTTTCATGCGGCGGTCGATCAGGCACACCAGGCCGACGGGGGCGCCGAAATAGTGCAGGTTGCGCACCATGTGGGCCTTCATCTTGGCGGTTTCGCCACGCGCGATGCCGAGCAGCCCGTAGAGGTCCCAGCCGATTTTGCGGCGGCGGGAGATGTAGGGCTCGAACAGCGGGTTGGGGTAGTAGGCCATTTCGAGGTTGTCGGCCTCTTCGCCGGCGAGCCAGGCGGCGGCGACGCCCTCGGAGAGGCGGGCCAGCGGGTCGCCGGTGAGCGCGATCACCCGCCAGGGCTGCATGTTGGTGCCGCTCGGGGCGCGGGCGGCGACGTCGAGCAGGTGTTCCAGGGTTTCGCGCGGTACCGGGGTGGGCAGGTAGCCGCGGACGGAGCGGCGCGACAGGATGGCGGCCTCGGCCGCGTTGGCGGCGGCGGGCGGGGCGTAGGCGTCGGTCATCTCAGGTTCCAAGGTTGCGGCGTTGCAGCGCCAGGTCGATTCGTTCGATTTCGCCGGCACCCAGCCGCAGCCCCAGTTTGCTGCGCCGCCACACCACGTCCGCCGCGGTGCGCACGAACTCCTCGCGCACCAGGTAGTCCAGTTCAGCCTCCGTCAGCCCGGCGCCGTAGGCGGTGCCGAGATCGCCCAGGGAGCGGGCATCGTTCAGGATGGCGGCCGCCCTTGTGCCGTAGGCGCGCACCAGGCGGCGGGCCAGTTCGGCGCCGAGGAAGGGGTGTTTCAGCCGCAGGTCGGTCACCAGGTCGACAAAGCCGTCGCGCGGGAAATCGCCGCCCGGGAGTGCCACGCGCGCGGTCCAGCCGGCGGGCTTGCCGGCCTTGGGCGTGGGCAGATGGGGCGCGAGCTTGGCCAGGGCTGCCTCGGCGAGGCGGCGAAAGGTGGTGATCTTGCCGCCGAATACCGAGAGCGATGCAGGCTGCCCCTCGGGGGCGTCCACCTTCAGCACATAGTCCCGCGTGGCTTCCTGGGCGGCGCTGGCGCCATCGTCATAGAGCGGGCGCACGCCGGAATAGGTCCAGACCACCTGGGCGGGGGTGACGGGCACGCGGAAATAGGCCGAGGCGCCGGCGCAGAGGTAGGCGATCTCGTCCTCGGAGATGGAAACCCCGGCCGGGTCGCCGTGGAAATCCTGGTCGGTGGTGCCGATCAGGGTGAATTCGCGCTCGTAGGGGATGGCGAAAAAGATGCGACCGTCGGCGTTCTGGAAGAAGTAGCAGCGGTCATGAGGGTAGAGCCGCTTCACCACGATGTGGCTGCCCTTGACCATGCGGACCTTGGCCGGCGCGTTGGCGTGCATGACGCCGCCGAGCACATCGGCCACCCACGGGCCGGCGGCATTCACCAGCGCGCGGGCACGGATGGTGCGTCCGCCATCGAGGGACACGGTCCAGGCGCCGTCCTCGCGGGTGGCGGCCAGCACGCGGGTGCGGGTGAGCACCTCGGCGCCGCGATCCGCCGCGTCCCGCGCGTTCAGCACCACGAGGCGGGCGTCCTCCACCCAGCAATCCGAGTATTCGAAGCCGAGGCTGAATTCGGGTTTCAGCATTTCGCCGGCCGGGTCGCGCCGCAGATCGAGGGTGCGGGTGGCGGGCAGGAGCTTGCGGCCGCCGATATGGTCATAGAGGAACAGCCCGGTGCGCAGCAGCCAGGCCGGGCGGATGCCCTTGTGATGGGGCAGCACGAAGCGCAGCGGCCAGATGATATGCGGCGCGATGCCCCACAACACCTCGCGCTCCATCAGGGCTTCGCGCACCAGGCGGAACTCGTAATATTCGAGGTAGCGCAGCCCGCCGTGGATCAGCTTGGTGGAGGCTGAGGAGGTGGCGCTCCCCAAATCCCCCTGCTCGGCCAGCAGCACCGACCAGCCGCGCCCGGCGGCATCGCGCGCAATGCCGGCGCCATTGATGCCGCCGCCGATGATCGCGAGGTCGAACGTCGATGTGTCAGCCGGCATGCAGCACCATGGTCAATTCGCTCCCCTCATATCGCCGGCGGACCGGGGGAGGGAAGGGGTATGGGCACTGGCGACGAGTTCGGCGGCGAGCGCGAACTGGCGGGATACGCCCGAGCCCATCTGCCGCTGCGCCAGCAACAGCAGCAGGCCCACCGATCCCACCGCGAGCAGGCCGGGCCCGGCGAGCCACAGCATGCCGACCAGGGCGAAGTAGTAGGAGCGTATCCCGTCATTGAAGGTGGCCAAGGCGCTGGACAGCACGCCGCCGAGGCGTTCGGCCAACTGGGCGCGCAACGGCTCCGGCGGGGCGGCGGGCGGCACGGCGCCCATCAGCGCAACGGTGTAGTTCAACTGGCGCAGCGCCCAGGTGAGCTTGAACAGCCCGTGCACCAACACCGCGAGCGGCAGCAGCACTTTCCACTCCAGCAGCACGCGGGAAATCGGCGCCCCGAACGCCAGGCCCTCGATGGCGGTTTGCAGCCGGTCGAGTCCGGTGAGCACGCCGAGCAGGGCGCCGATGGCGATCAGGCTGGTGGAGGCGAAGAAGCTGGCGCTGTGGATGACATGGCCGATCAGGGAACTGTCGGCGATCCGATTGTCCCGCAGCAGCATGGCGCGCATCCACAGCACGCGGATGGCGTGGAGCCTGGCGTTGATGGTGCCGGTGCCGAACCAGCGTTGCGCCGGACCGTAGCCGAGCCACAGCAGCACGAACAGCACGAGTGCCGCGAGATCGAGTGGCGGCATGGGGAGGCTCATCGGGGTGGGTCCCTCGGCAACGTCATGGCGCAGTGTAACGCCAAGGCGGCGGCCGCGTCCTCCCTTTCAAGATCAACCTGTTGGGGGAACCCGCCATGAACCGCACCCTGAAATTCCTCACCTGGCCGGCCGCCTTGTTCATCGCCGGCATCCTGCTGTGGTACGAGCAGTTCAAGCTGACGGCCAATCCGGGCTCGGTGGAACTGTTCACCACCATCGTCACCTGGCTGCATATCCCGGACTACGAGGCGCCGTTCCGCCTGGGGGTGGCGACGATGGAGATCATCGCCTCGGTGCTGGTGATCAACGTGCCCACCCGGCTGTTCGGCGCGGTGTTCGCGATGGGCGTGATGTCGGGGGCGATCTTCTTTCATGTGCTGAGCCCGCTCGGGATCGATCCGTATAACGACGGGGCGGTGCTGTTCAAGCAGGCGTGCGCGGTGTGGCTGGCCTCGGCGTTCATCGTGGTGGCGTATCGGGACGAGGCGATGGATGCCGTGGCGTATGCGCGGCGGCTGATCGCGTGAGGGGCGGGTAGCAAGAAAGCATCACAACGAGGCAGCGAGACAGCGAGAAGGACGGTCTTTCTGCTTCTCGCTGTCTCGCCGTCTCTTTGTGAATCTTCATCCCCGCCCTGTCGTCGTCGCACGTGGAATTCCTGGGCGATCCGGCGCATAACGCCGAGGTGCAAGACCTTTCCCCCCCCGATGAAATCCCCGCCCCGCAAAAGACTGCCATCGTTGTAGGTGCCGGCCCCGCCGGGCTGATGGCGGCCGAGGTGCTGGCCGCGGCTGGTGCCGCCGTGACCGTACTGGAGCGGATGCCCTCGCCGGCGCGCAAGTTGCTGATGGCGGGGCGTGGCGGCCTCAACCTCACCCATACCGAACCGCATGCGGCGTTTCTCGCCCGCTATGGCGCGGCGCGGCCGTGGCTTGAACCGGCGATCGCGGCGTTTTCGCCCGAGGCTTTGCGCGCGTGGTGCGACGGGCTCGGGATCGAGACGTTCGTGGGTTCGTCGGGCCGGATTTTCCCCAAGGCGATGAAGGCCTCGCCGCTGCTGCGGGCGTGGCTGCGGCGGCTGGATAGCCAGGGGGTGAAGCTGCTGACGCGGCACTCCTTCGTTGGCTGGGCCGAGGATGGGGCGCTCCGGGTGGAAACGCCGGAGGGGGAAAGGCTGTTTCGCCCCGATGTCAGCGTGCTGGCGTTGGGTGGTGCTTCCTGGCCACGGCTTGGGGCCGATGGGTCCTGGGTGGAGGCGTTTGGCGGGGTGCCGATCGCGCCGTTGTTGCCGGCCAATTGCGGGTTCATCGTGCCGTGGTCCCCGGTGTTTCGGGCCAAGTTCGCCGGCACGCCGCTCAAGCGGATCGCGCTGCAATTCGGCAATACCGTGGTGCGTGGCGAGGCGATGATCAGCGAGAGCGGGATCGAGGGCGGGGCCGTCTACGCGCTGTCGGCCCAGCTTCGCGCCGCCATCCTGGCCGATGGACCCACCCGGTTGCGCGTCGATCTGCGGCCCGATCTCACCCTGGCGCAGCTTGCCGAGCGATTGGCGGTGCCGCGACGGGGCCAGTCGCTCGGCAATTTTCTGCGCAAGGCGGCGGGGCTTGATCCGTTGCAGGTGGGGCTGGTGCAGGAGGCGCTGCATGATGGCGCGAGCCCGGATGATCTGGCGGCGCTCATCAAGTCCGTCCGTATCCGCATCACGGCGCCGATGGGGCTGGAGCGGGCGATTTCGACGGCCGGTGGGGTGATGCAGAACGGGGTGAACGGGCGGTTCATGCTGCGCGCCCATCCCGGCAGCTTCGTCGCCGGGGAAATGCTCGACTGGGAGGCGCCGACCGGGGGCTATCTGCTCCAGGCGTGCCTCGCCACCGGGCGCGCCGCCGCCGAGGGCGCCGCGCTTTGGCTAAAACGCCACACCTGACATTTCGTCAGGAGGCGTAGTCCGGCTCCTCGCGATCGAGAATGCGGCGCCAGGCATCGAGGTAGAGCCTAGCGTCCAGCGTGTCGCCCCAGGCGCCGCGCAGGTGCCAGCGCAGGCTGTCCGGTTGTTGGCGGAGTTTTTCGCCGGATGACATCGCCAGCAACTGGTAGCCGCAGACTTTTTCCACCACGTACATTTCGTGGAAGGCGTCGGCCACCGTGGGCCCCACGGCGAGGATGCCGTGGTTGGCCATCACCATGATGGTCTTGTCGCCAAGCGCCGCCGCCAGACGAGCGCCCTCTTCCAGGTTCGCCGCCGGACCCATCATGACGTCATCATAGGCGACGCGGTCATTGACGATGAGGTTGTCGTGGTGGGCGAGGGCCAGCCGGCCGCCGTCCAGCATGGAGAGCGCGGTGATGTTGGGGGGATGGAGGTGGATGACGCATTTGGCGGCGGGGTTGGCGGCGTGGATGGGGGCGTGGATGTCATACGCCACCTTGCGCACCGGCCATTTGCCGCGATGGACGTGGCCGGCGAAATCGACGTCCACCAGGTTGCTGGCGGTGACTTCCTGGAACAGCAGGCCGTGGCCGTTGACCAGGAAGCGGTCGGTCTGGCCGGGGAGCATCAGGCTGAAATGGTTGCCCAGCCCGGCGTTGAGGCCGAAGCGGGCGGATAGGCGGAATGTCGCCGCCAGGTCGCATCGCATCTGCCACTCGATATCGGAATATGCGTTCATCCGTTTCCTCCTGCCCGATTTATCCCAGGTCTGATCGGCGCACGGTTGGCGCCGCGTGGCTTTCGATCATCACATTCACGCATGCCGGCAGGCCGCTGGCCACTGCCCTTGCGATGGCCGGGGCGAGTTGGTCCGGCGCGGTGACCAGTTCGCCGTGGCCACCGAGAGCCGCGACGACGAGATCGTAGCGGGTGTCGGCGAGATCGCAGCCGAAGGCGCGGTTGGGGCCGTAGTCGCGCACCTGGATGTTGTGTTCGGCGTTCCAGCGCGCGTCCGTGCCCACCACGGCGACGAAGGGGAGGCGGCGGCGGATGGCGGTTTCGAATTCGGACATGTGGAAGCCGAAGGTGCCATCGCCAAGGACGGCGAAGATCGGGGCGTGGGGTTCCACCGCCCGGGCTGCCGCGGCGAAGGGGAGGGAGACGCCGATGGCGCCGGCGACGCCGTTGACGAGGCGGCGTTCGCAGCGGATCAGGCTTTGCGCCCATTGGGCGTATTCGCCGCCGTCACAGATCAGGATGGTGTCGGGGTCGGCGTCGACGAAGGGCTTGAGGGCGCGGGCGACGGCGATGGCGTGGAGCTTGCCGGGGGTTGTCGAGGTGAGGGTTTCCCAGGTGGCCGGGCGGGTGTGGAGCAGGCGGCGGGCTTCGGCGAGCCAGGCGGGGTCACCAGCGGTCGTGGCGCGGTGAACCAGCGCCGTGCCGGCCGCATGGGTATCGGCGATGCAGCCGAGGGCGAGGCGAGGGCCGACTTCGCGGGCGGCACGGGCCACCATTTCGGCTTCGGGGTCGATCACCAGGATCTCGCAGGCGGCATCCAGCACGGCGCCGAATTTCAGGGTGAAATCGAGCTTCTTGCCCAGCAGGACGAGCAGGTCGGCCTGGTGCAGCACGTCGGCCAGGGCGCCCCAGGTGGCGTCGGCCGTGGTGCGAGGGCTTTCCATGATGAGGGTGGGGAGTGCGAGGCGGGTTTCGATTTGTGCAAGCAGGGCGCGGCCGGCGCGGGTAGCCAGCAGCGGGCCGCCGATCAGGATCGGGCGTTTGGCGGCGGCGATGAGGGCGAGGGCGGCGTCGGCGGCGGCATCGGACAGGCCGATGGCGGGGGCGGTGAAATCGGCGGGGGTGGGCCAGATGACATCGGCCGCCGCGATTTCGGCGTCCAGCAGGTCGGACGGCAGGCTGACATGGACGGGGCCGGGCCGGCCGGAGGTGGCGATGCGGAAGGCGCGGGCGATATCGGCGCCGAGGCCGGCGGTGGTGCGCGCCGTCCAGGATGCTTTGGCGATCGGGGCGGCCATCGCGGCCTGGTCGAGTTCCTGGAAGCCGCCGCGCCCGGTTTCCCAGGTAGCGTGGCAACCGGACAGCAGCACGACGGGGGAGTCCTGCGAGAGCGCGGTGTAGAGGGCGGGCACCGCGTTGGCGTGGCCGGGGCCGCCGGTGACCATTGCCACGCCGGGCCTTCCGGTCAGGCGGCCCCAGGCGTCCGCCATGTGGACGGCCGCCGCTTCCTGGCGGACATGGACGAGGTCCAGCCGGGTGCCGATCGCCGCATCATAGAGCGACATGATGTGGTTGCCGGAGAGGGAGAACACCGTGGTGGCGCCGGCGGCATCGAGGGTGCGGGCGACGATGTCGGCGCCGCGGAGTTTTTCGGTCATGCGTATCTCATGCTGGGAATGGGTAACCGGCGGCCTTCGCATCGGCATGCCATTGCAGGGTGGGAGCATAGTCCCCGATGGTCATCCGGGTGAAGCCGGCGAGGCAGAGGGCTTCGCCGATTGGGGGGAACCAGGGGGCCGAGGCCGCTCCGGCGAAGGCGGCGCGGAGGCGATCCACCACCGGGGCGGGGGTGGAGGGGTGGGTGACGAAGGCGGGGGCGGGGGCGAGGTCGGTGGTTTCGACCACGCGGATGCCCTCGGTGAGGTCCGGGCGGTATTTCGCGATCAGCATGTGCCAGTAGGCATCGAGCGGGCCGACATCGATGCGGCCCTCGCTGATGTCATCGAGGATGCGGCGGGCGGTGATGAGGTTGCCCGACATTTCGCCGTAGAGCGTCGGGCGGTCCGGGGTGCGGTAGTGCAGGAGGTGATGGCGGAAGGCGTTGAAGCCGGAATGGGAGTGTTCGACGGTCCAGCCGGCGCGGTGGCCGAAGGTGTCGGACAGGGTCTGGAACGGGCTGTTCGCCGCCACGATGAGGTCGGAGCGGTAGACGGCGCGGCCTTCGGCCCAGGCGGTGGCGGGGATGGGGGCGGCGAGGGGGACGACCTTGGCGATTTGCAGGCCGATGGGGTAGCCGCACATGAAGACGCAGCCGAGATCGGGCCGGCGCCACAGGTCTTCGAGCGGTTGGGGGGCGGGGTAGGGCGTGTATTCGAGGTCGACTTCGGCGGTTCGGGCGATGTGGGCGAGGAGGTCTCGCCAGGCCGCTTCTGCTTCGGGCGACACGGCGTACATCCGGGCGTTGGAAATCCTCATGCGAAGCGCAGCCGCTGGCCGATGCCGAGGCGGGCGGCTTTGGTGAGCATGGCGTGGCCGAGGGCGATGTCGGACAGGGACAGGCCGCGATGCCAGAACAGGATGGTTTCGTCCTGGGTCTCGCGGCCCGGCTTGAGGCCGGCGACGATCTGGCCCATTTCGGCGTGCAGGGTTTCGGGCGTGAGTTTGCCGGCGTTCACGTGCTGGCGCATGGCGCCGAATTTGCCGGCGTGAACCTGGCCCCAGTCATCGACGACGAGTTTGCTCATGATATCGGTGAGCGAGAGTTCGAGGGCCGACATGGTGCCGTAGGGCATGACGAGGGCGCCGGGTTTTATCCACTCGGTTTTGAGCAGGGGTTGGGGTTCGACCAGGCGCGAGGCCTCGATGACAATGTCGGCACCCTCGATGCAGGATTGCCAGTCATCGGTGACGATCACCTTGTTGCCGAGATCGGCGCGGAGGCGGTCGGCGAAGGCGTTGCGGCTTTCGGGGCGGCGGGAGTGGACGCGGATTTCTTCGAGATCGAACAGGCGGTCAATGAGGCGGACGTTCCAGTAGGCGGTGCCTCGGGCGCCGATGTGGCCGAGGATCTTGGAATTTTTCGGGGCGAGGTACTTGGCGCCGATGGCGCTGACGGCGCCGGTGCGCATGTCGGTGATGGCAGAGGCATCGAGGATGGCGGTGGGTTTGCCGACGCGGCGATCGAACAAAGTGAGCACGGCGAGTTCGGAGGGGAGGCCGTGGAGGTAGTTGTCGACGTAGTCGGACACGACTTTCACGCCGGCGGCATCGACGCTGCCGCCGATGGCGCCGCGCAGCACGTTGTAGTGGCCGCGAATGCCGTCACCGGGGACGAGGTGGGTGCGCGGTTCGATCACCGTTTCGCCGCGGCCTTGGGCGGCCAACTGGGCCTCGATGGCGTCGAGGATTTCATCGTCGGTGAGGGCGATTTCCTCGACGTCGAAGCGGTTGAGGTAGGTGATGTAGATTGGTGGCATGCGCATCGGCGGCTCCCTTTGAGTTGTATCTGACCACGGAGGAGGTGGGAAAAGAAGCGCTGTTCTTTTTTGGAAAAAAGAACCAGAAAACTTTATCCGATTGGCTTCGGGGGGAACATGGCAACGATTGTGCGGACGGGGTTGGGCGACATTCGGGGCGTGGCGGGTGACGGCGTCATCGCGTTTCGCGGGGTGCCGTATGGGCGGCAGGTGCGGTTTTCGGCGCCGGAGCCGATGGAGGCTTGGGCGGGGGTGCTGGATGCGACACGGCATGGGCCGATCGCGCCACAGGGACCTTCGCGGTTGCGGGCGGCGATGGGGGATTATGCGCATCCGCAGAGCGAGGATTGCCTGACGCTGACGATCAATACGCCGTCGGTGAGCGGGAAGCGTCCGGTGCTGGTTTGGTTGCATGGCGGGGCGTGGATGAGCGGGGCCGGGTCCCTCGATATGTATGACGGCTCGGTGCTGGCGCGGGACGGCGACATGGTAGTGGTGGGGGTGAATTATCGGTTGGGGGCGTTGGGGTATTTGTTTCATCCGGCGTTGGGGGCGGCCAATCCGGGATCGTTGGACCAGGCGCTGGCGTTGCGGTGGGTGCATGCGCATATCGCGGCGTTTGGCGGCGATCCGGATTGCGTGACTTTGTGCGGGCAATCGGCGGGGGCGACGTCGATCGGGCGGTTGATTTTGGAGCCGGACGTGCGGCGGTTGTTTCATCGGGTTATATTGCAGAGCGGCAGTTTCGGGCGGCCGCCGCTTGAGCGGGGGGAGGCGGCGCGGCGGGCGGAATTGGTGATGCGGCATTTGGGGATCGATCCCGCGGCACCTGATGTGGCGGCGCGGATGGCGGCGGTTCCGGTGGCGGAGGTTTTGGCGGCGCAGGGGGTTTTGGCGCGGTCATTGGCGGTTTGGGGGGAGTCGACGCCGCCGTATATGCCGGTGGTGGAGGAGGGGTGTAGCGAGGCGGCGTTGACGGGGCGGATTGCCGCGGCGGCTGAGGGGTTGGATGTGCTGATCGGGGTGACGCGCGAGGAGGTGCATGCGTTCTATGTGGCCGATCCGGCGATGGCGGGGGTTGATCCGGCGGCGGTTCGGGCGCGGATGGGGGAACGGTTGGGGTATTATCAGGCGCGTCGGCCTGGCGGGTCGGATTTGGATTGGCTGGCAGATATGGCTTCGGACGATGTGTTTATTCAGCCCTCGTTGCGGCTGGCGGATGCGTTGACGGGGCGGGTGTTTGCTTATCGGTTCGATTATGCGCCGGCTGGAAATCGGTTTCGGGCGTGTCATTGCGCGGAGTTGCCGTTTGTGTTCGGCACGTTTTCGGCGTTTGGCGGGGCGGGGATGTTGGAGGGGGCGGACCTGGCGTTTTGCGCGGCGTTGTCGGCGCGGATGCGGGGGGAATGGGCGCGGTTTGTGCATGATGGCGCGACGTCCTGGGCGGGGTATGGTTCGGATCGGCTGGCGATGCGGTTCGATGGGGTTTGCGAAGTCGCCGGGTTTCAGGTTTTGGAAGGGACTTCGGCATGACCGATACGTTGTTTGCCTCGGTGGGGGATATTGAGCTGCGGCAGGGCGGGGTTTTGCGCGATGCGAAGCTGGCCTATGCGACGTGGGGGACGTTGGCGGCGGATGGGCGGAACGCTGTGCTGGTGACGCATGGGTTTACGTCGAGCCATATGTTTGTGCGCGACCGGGGGTGGAAGGCGCTGGTGGGGCCGGGGCGGGCGATCGATACGGACAAGTATTTCGTGGTGAGTTCCAACATGCTGGGCTCGTCCTATGGCTCGACGGCGCCGGCGAGCATTAATCCGGCGACGGGGGTGGAGTATGGGCCGGATTTTCCGGCGATTTCGTTACCCGATATTGTTGGGGCGCAGCGGCGGTTGCTGGATGGGTTGGGGGTGAAGGGGCTGGTTGCCGTGGTGGGGAATTCGTATGGCGGGTTTCAGGCGTTTACCTGGGGGGTGGAGTATCCCGGGTTCATGCGTGGGCTGGTGCCGGTGGAGACTTCGCCGAAAATGCGGGCGGCGTTCGATGATGCGGGGCTGGTGGCGCAGTATTCGCGCGATCGGAACTGGAATGGCGGGCATTATTACCGGGCGGGCGGGATTCTCGATACGATGACGGCGATCCGGGTGGATACGCTGAAGCGGTATGGTGCGGAGGAAGGGCTGCGGGGGAAGCTTCCGGACCAGGCGGCGATCGATGCGGAGATTTCGCGGCAGGCGGGGGAGTGGGCGGCGGCGTTCGATGCGCATTCGATGCTGGTGCTGGGGCGGGCGTTGAACAGCTATGACGTGTCGGATCGGTTGGGGCGGATTACGGCGAAGGTGCTGTATGTGCTGTCGCGGACGGATGTGCTGTTTCCGCCGGCTTTGGCTGCCTCGGTGATGCCGGCGCTGGCGGCGGCGGGGGTGGATGCGCGGTATTTCGAGATCGATACGGCGCATGGGCATATGGGCTCGGGCGAGGATGCGGCGAAGTGGGCGGGGGTTTTGCAGGGGTTTCTGGAGGGGTTGTGAGGGTTTTTGTTTTGATATCGTAACTATATCGGCAAGCGGAAGAGGGGGCGGTCAGGCGGGGAAAAAGTCCGCGCGGGGGACGGCGGCGGCCAGGCGGCGGGGCGCGAGGGTGCCGCGGGGCGGGGCTGGTTGGGTGGGCTTGGGGGGGATGGGTTCGGGCTTGGCGGGTTCGGGCGTGGTGGGCTGACCGGAAGGGCGGCCGACGGTGAGGCTGACGCCGAGCATGCGGCAGAGGGGGCGCAGGAGGCGGGCGGCGGCGGGGTGGGTGGCGATGGCTTCGGCCATGGCGGGGTCGGACAGGAGGTGTTCGAGTTGGCAGGCGTGGGCGGCGGCCTCGTTGCCGATGGCGCGGACGAGCCAGGCGTGGCCGGCGGGGAGGTTGGCGGGCGGGCGGCCGCCTGGGGTGGCTTTGCGGCTCGGGCGGGCGCGGCGGGGCCGGCGGCCGGCGGCGACATGGGCCATCAGGCGCTCGAAACGGGTTTTCGCGCGGGTGAGGCGGGTCCAGAGCGGGACGATGAGGGGGAGCAGGCGCGGATTGCGCAGGAAGCGATGGGCGATGAGGGCGGCGAGGCTGACGAGAATGGTGCCGAGGCGGAGGGCCAGGGAGGGGGCGTTGGCTCGGAGGGTTGGAGGGGTGAGTGGCATGAATGTTTTCCTAGCAAGAGGTGGGGGCCGTTGCAAGGGGGGATTGGGGGTACGCGAATTGGTTGCGGGCAAAGATTATCGGCGGCGGAAGTTCTTGGTCGAACGGACGGGCGTCCTCGTAGAGGGTTCTTTGCGGAAGATAATTCGAAACCGGCTGGTTTAGCGGCTGATGTCGGTATGGCGAGTCTAGACTTTATTGTGATGATTGCCGTATGATTCCCTGAATTAGCAATGGTCGAAAAATTCTGAGCGATTCTGAGCCAACCCATCTATAGCGGTGTTAGCTGTAATGAATGCTAGCCCGTCCTATTCATGGGGCTGACGTTCGTTTCGCGATTTGAGCGGCGGGCATGGATTTCCTGTCGCCTGTTTCATCGCGGTAGCCGGTGGTTTTTGATGGGCGTTGGGGTTTCG
>CAIMWH010000354.1 GCA_903845065.1 uncultured Rhodospirillales bacterium
CGGACGGCCGAAGCGGTCACGGAAAACATAGTGGCTGACCAGTTCGGTGAATGCCCGGGTCCGCTCGCGCCGCCCATCGCCGCAGATCTTCGCAACCGCGATCTTGGTGTTGTCGTAGAGGATCGACCGCGGCACGCCCCCGAAGAAACCGAATGCCGCAACGTGCCCGTCGAGGAACGCCTCAGTGGTCTCCCGCGGATACGCCTTCACGAAGCAGGCGTCCGACTGCGGCAGGTCCAGGCAGAAGAAATGGATCTTCTGCCGCACGCCCCCGATCACCCCCACCGCCTCGCCAAAATCCACCTGCGCATGCCCCGGCGGGTGTGACAGCGGCACATACGTCTCCCGCCCGCGTGCCCGGCTCAGCCGGACATAGTCCTTCGCCTGGCGACAGGATCAGCGCAACTGCAAGACCCTCAGCGTTGGTCCGGGCATGGATTTTGGTCGTGAAGCCACCGCGCGAGCGGCCAAGAGCCTGGTTTTGAGTCCCCCCCTTGCGCCGGCGGCACGGTGGTGTGCCCGGATTGAGGTGCTGTCGATCATCTGGATCGCGTCGTTGCCGCCGCCATCGGCCAGCGCTTCGAGCATAAGGTCCCACAGACCGCAGGTGGTCCAACGGCGGTATTGCCGGTGCACGGAATTCCAGTTGCCGAGTTCTTCGGGCAGGTCGCGCCAGGGTGCCCCTGTGCGAGCAATCCAGAAGATGGCGTCCAGAGTGCGCCGGTGATCGCGCGGTGGACGGCCGCGCAACGTACCAGTCTCAATGACGAACGGGGAGAAGAATGACCATTCCTCGTCGCTTAGCAGACCTCGGACCAATGCTGACCTCCATGGCAGAGATCAGCTTCGAAGCACGTTTCCCCGCGTCGCGGGAATCCCATGCAGCAGCTTTGTCCACGCGGCCTAGTTCGGAATTCCCCGCTGTCGCGTTCTTCATATTTCCGAAGCACAGTGAACGAGTCCAGCAGTCCAGTGAGTGCAGAGAGCATCACCACCAGCGGCGCCCCGACCCTCGGAACTATTTTCGGCCGCAGTGGGGCCGGGTTCGGCGCAGGCATGCTGCTGAGCAGCCTGGTCGGCGGCAATCAACTAGGCGGCGCCGCCGGTGGTGGGGTTCGGCAGGATGTTCGGGCCTGGCCCGAAGCATCACGGTTGGTCCTGGCCCCTGGGCGCCGACGATGCCGGCATGATCGGCTTCGCGACCGGTTACGTCGATCCGGTGGCCCACCTCGCCATCATGGTGCGTGTGGCGCTGCTGGTGATTTTCGTGCTGCTCTACCCGAACTTCAACCGCGTCGCCGGCCCCCCTTATTTTGGTGCTGTTGGTGCGGTTCGCCATCATCGGCGGGGTCCGGCTGGTGCGGTGGCTTGGCTTCAACTTCGCCATGCCGCGGTGGTGCACGACATTGCACTTGCCGCCGTGCGTGATGACAGTGATGGCCATCATGGCCGGGGTGCTGTCGATTTTCTGGAACAGCAGCGCTGGTTCGGAAATCATGCGCTGCATCACTGAGCCGATGATCGGGGGCATGGTGTCCTCCGCGGTGCTGACGCTGGTGGTGATCACGGAGCGGTTGACAACGCCGGTCGTGCTGGCAGGCTATCCCTTCGCTGTTTGGCAAGGAGGGAACGATGCTCGATCATGTTTCGATTGGCGTACGTGACATCGCCGCCGCCCGGCTGTTCTATGACGCGGTGTTTGCACCGCTTGGGTATCGCTGCTGCTTCGAGGGCGAGGGATACGCCGGGTATGGCGCCGCGCATCCCGAGTTCTGGCTGAATAGCTCCGAACATCCGGTACCGCCCGATCCGCGGTCGGGGCTGCATTTCAGTTTCAAGGCGCCGGATCGGCACAGCGTGGATGTGTTCTATGCGGCGGCGCTGGCGGCAGGCGGGACGGATAACGGGCCGCCGGGGCTGCGATCGGAGTATGGGCCGGCATATTACGCTGCCTTCGTCATCGATCGGGATGGCTACCGGATCGAGGCGCATACCGAGGCGGCGGGCTGATCGCTAGCGCGAGGCCATCGCGCGGTTCTCCAGCGTGCTGAGCAGGCGCACCAGCGGCCACAACAACAGGAAGTACACCACCGCCGCGGCGACGATGGGGGTGGGGTTGTAGGTGAGGCTTTGCGCCTGGCGGGCCTGGAACAGCAACTCGGGCAGGGCCACAACGCTGGCCAGCGAGGTCAGCTTGATGACTTCGAGGGTGTTGGACAGCAGGTCCGGTAGGACGTTGCGCACGGCTTGCGGCAGCACCACCCAGACCAGGGCCTGTAGGCGGGAAAGTCCGGTGGAGCGGGCAGCCTCGATTTGACCCGCGGGCACGCTGTCGATGCCGGCGCGCAGAACCTCGCCATAGTAGGAGCCGGTGTTGAGGAAGAAGGCGATGCCGACGCAGGCGAAGCCGCCGAGTTCGAGACCGGCGAAGGGCAGGCCGGCGTAGAGGAAGATCAGCAGCACCAGCGGCGGGAAGGCGCGGAAGAAATCCACCCACGCCATCAGCGGGTAGCGCACCCACGGGTGCTTCACGGTGGACAGCAGCGCCAGCATTATGCCGCCGCCGAGGCCAAGCGGCACCACCATCAATGACAGCAGGATGGTGTTGCCGAGGCCGGCCAGGATGATCGGCCACGCCTGCACCATGATGCCGACGTTGAGGAAACTCTCGATCATCGGCGCCACGCGAATTTGGATTCGACCCAGCGGCCGAACACCACCACGGGCAGGAACAGCAGCAGGTAGGCCGCAGCCCCCAAGGTGAGCGGCGACGGGTTGTAGCTGTTGGAGACGGCCGAGGACGCCTGCCCGAGGATTTCCGTCACCGCCACTACCGAGCCGAGCGCGGTGCCCTTGGTGATGGCGATGGTGCGGTTGGTGAGCGGCGGGATGGTGATGCGCAGGGCCTGGGGCAGCACCACGTAGGCCAGGGTTTCGCCGAAGCCGAGGCCAGTGGAGCGCGCCGCCTCCCACTGGCCGCGCGGCACGGCGGTGATGCCGGCCCAGAAGATTTCCTCGGAGAACGCCATCAGCACCAGTCCGAGGCTGATCCAGGTGGAGACGAAGCCGGAGGGGGCGATATCGATGCTGGGCAGGCCGAAATAGATCAGCACGATGATCACCAGCGGCGGCAAGGCGCGAAAGACGTCCACCACGAAGATGATCGCCCAGTTCAGCACCCGGACGCCCAGCGCGCGCACCAGCGCCAGCACCAGGCCGGCGATGAGGCCAGTGACGACGATGAGCGCCGCGAGGCCGATGGTCAGCCACAGGCCCTCGACGATATCCGGCCAGTAGCGCGCCATCACGCGGGCGTTGAAGAAGGTCTCGACGAAACGGTCCCAGTTGCTCATCGCGGGCGTCAGTGGCGCTGGATCTGGCCGATGAAGGCGCGGGTGCGTTCGTGGGCGGGGGATTCGAAGATTTCGGCCGGCGCCCCCTGCTCGACGATGAGGCCGTGATCCATGAACACCACGCGGTCCGCCGCGGCGCGGGCGAACCCCATTTCGTGGCTCACCACCACCATCGTCATGCCGCTCTCGCGCAGCGAGCGCATGACGCCGAGCACGCTGCCGACCAGCTCGGGGTCAAGCGCCGAAGTGGGTTCGTCGAACAGCATCACGCGAGGTTCGAGGGCGATGGAGCGCGCGATGGCGACGCGCTGCTGCTGGCCGCCCGAAAGCTGGCCTGGGCGGTGATCGGCGCGGTCCGCCAGGCCGACGCGGGCGAGGGCGGCGTGGCCGATTTCGTCGGCCTCGGCGCGGGATTTGCCGGCGACCTTGCGCAGCGCCAGCGTCACGTTGCCCAGCGCCGTCATGTGCGGATAGAGGTTGAAGGACTGGAACACCATGCCGATGCGCTGGCGGGCGTGGTTGAGATCGGTGCGGCGATCGAGCAGGTCGATCCCGTCCACCACCACGCTGCCGGAGGAGGGTTCCTCCAGGCGGTTGAGGCAGCGCAGCAGGGTGGACTTGCCGGAGCCGGAGGGGCCGATGACGAACACCAGTTCGCGCTCGGCCACCAGCAGGTCGACGCCCTTCAGGACATGAAGGGCGGCGAAATGCTTGTGGATGCCCCGCGCTTCGACGATGGGGCGCGGCTCGATCACCCGCAGACGAGCGCGTGCGGGGTGGGGTCGTAGCCGGGCATGCCGGGCACGCCATAGCCGGGGGTGATGGTGTTCTCCAGGTCGTCCGCGGCCGGGGCGGCGCCGAACCACTTGGCCGACAGCTTGGCGATGGTGCCGTCCTTCTTCATGCAGTCCAGAACGTCCTGCATCTGGTTGCGCAGGGCCACGCTGTCCTTGCGGAAGGGGGCGGCCCAGTGTGCCTTGCTCTCGTTGAGCACCAGGTCGGCGACGAACTGCGGGGTCTTGCTGGCCGAATACTTGATGGTGGTGTTGCCGCCGAGGGTGGCGTAGGCGCGGCCGGAGAGCACGGCCTGGGTGGCGTCGGGCTGGGTATCATACACCTGCACGGTGAAGCCGATCTTCTCGGCCATCTGCTTGGACAGCGTCTCGTACGGGGTGCCCTTGTTGACCGAGACGGCCTTGCCCTTGAGATCGTCCCAGGACTTGATCGGCGCCGAGCCCTTCTTGATGCCGAACTGGAAGGCGGTCCAGAGGTAGCCGGAGGTGAAGATCATGTTCTCCGCCCGCTCCTTGGTCACCGTGGTGGGAGCGGCGATGAAATCATAGCGGCCGGACATCAGGCCGGGGATCAGGCCCGAGAAGCTGGTGCTCTCGATGGTGATCTCGCGCTTCATCCGGTGCGCGGCCTCGGTGAACAGGTCAATATTGAAGCCCTCGATGCCGCCGCCGAGCCTGGGCATGGCGTGCGGCGCGAAGGTGCCGTCAACGCCGGTGCGCAGCGGTTGCGCCATGGCGGCGGCAGGAAGCAGCAGGGCGGCCGCGAGCGCGAGGCGGCGGAGAAACATGATGAAGGCTCCCGGATTTTTGTGCGTGTGCGAACGATGCCGCGCATGGCGGCGGGCGGCAAGGGCGTTGGGCGGGATTTCTTTCGCGCCGGATGATGTGTAGGATATTAAAATCACGACACATAATCGTGCAATTTACCCGAGGAGCCCGCCATGTCAGCCCAGAAACCCCTGGTTTTCGATCGTCCACTGCGCGGGCGCATCTATGACAGCATTGCCGAGACCATCGGCAACACCCCCCTCGTGCGCATCCCCAACATCAGCGCCGACGAGGGCCTGAAGGCCGACATCGCGTTGAAGCTGGAGTTCTTCAACCCGATCGCCTCGGTGAAGGACCGCATCGGCGTCAATATGATCGTGGCGATGGAAGCCGCCGGCAGGATCGGGCCCGGCGCGGTGCTGGTGGAGCCGACGTCGGGCAACACCGGCATTGGCCTGGCGTTCGTGTGCGCCGCGCGCGGCTACCGCCTAATCCTGACGATGCCCGAGAGCGTGTCGATCGAGCGGCGCAAGATGCTGGCCTATCTGGGCGCGGAACTGGTGCTGACGCCGCGGGAGAAGGGCATGAACGGGGCGATCGCCAAGGCCAACGAGATCCTGGCTGAAACCCCCGGCGCGGTGAAGCCGGACCAGTTTGCCAACCCCGACAATCCCGCCATCCATCGCGCCACCACGGCCGAGGAAATCTGGTACGACACCGCCGGCGCGGTGGATGCGGTGGTGAGCGGCATCGGCACCGGTGGCACGCTGACCGGCATCGGCCAGGCGCTGAAGCCGCGCAAGCCGGGGCTCAAGATGTTCGCGGTCGAGCCCGAGGCCAGCCCGGTGCTGTCCGGCGGGGCGGCGGCGCCGCACCCCATCCAGGGCATCGGCGCCGGGTTCGTGCCCGACGTGCTGGATCGCAGCCTGATCGATGAGGTTCTGAAGGTTTCCAACGAGGACGCGTTCACCTGGGCGCGCAAGCTGGCGAAGCGGGAGGGTATCCCGGGCGGCATTTCCTCGGGCGCGGCGCTGGCGGCGGCGTTGCAGGTGGCGCGGCGGCCGGAGATGGCGGGCAAGCTGATCGTGGCGATCATTCCGTCGTTCGCGGAGCGGTATATCACCACCGCATTGTTCGACGGGGTTTAGGCAAGCGCTTCTTTTTGAAAATAGAAGCAAAAACTTTTTATCCGTTGGCTTCGCCCCTCTCCCGGGAGAGAGGCGAAGCCAACGGGCAGAGGTTTTTTGGTTCTTTTTTTTCAAAAAAGAACACCTTGTCTTTGATATGATTTCGATCCACCCAAGGAACGCCGCATGACCGACTTCACCCCCGAGTGCATCGCCCGCCTCAAGCGCGTCACCACCGCCACGCTCACGACGCAGTTGTTCAAGCGCGGCCTGCGCAACTGCTTCATCCAGGGCGTGCGGCCGCTTGGCAGCTACGGCGAGAACATGGTCGGCCCGGCCTACACGCTGCGCAACATCCCGTCCCGCGAGGACCTCGACCATGTCGGCGTCTTCGCCAATCCCGAACATCCGCAGCGCAAGGCGGTGGAGAACGCGCCGGCGGGCAAGGTGCTGGTGGTGGATTGCCGGGGTGATGTGCGGGCGGCCTCGGGCGGGGAGATCCTGATGACACGGCTGCGGGTGCGGGGCGCCGCCGGCGTGGTGAGTGACGGCGGCATGCGCGATGCGGCGGCGATCGGACGGATGGACCTGCCGGTGTTCTGCGCAGGCCCGTCCGCCCCGCTCAATCTCGCCGCCCATCATGCGGTGGATATCGACGTGCCGATCGCCTGCGGCGGGGTGCCAGTGTATCCGGGCGACATGATCGTGGGGGACACCGATGGGGTGGTGGTGATCCCGGCGCATCTCGCGGAGGAGATCGCGCGGGATGCGGCGGACCAGGAGTTCCTGGAGGAATTCCTGCTCACCCGCATCCAGGCCGGGGCGCGGCTGCCCGACACCTATCCGCCCAACGCCGAGACCCGCGCGGCGTTCGAGGAATGGCGCAAGGGGCGCGAAATCGCCCCCATGCGATAATCGCGCTCGACAACACCGCGTCTCTTCGCCCAAACGTCATTTAACTCCCCTTTTGCCTGAGGTTGATACGATGGACCATGTGCTGTCCGGCGGCGTTCGCGTGGCCCGCCTTCTGAAGAATTTCGTCGAGGCCGAGGCCCTGCCTGGCACCGGGCTCGATGCCGCGACGTTCTGGGCCGGGCTTGCCGGCATCGTGGACAAGTTCGCGCCGCGCAACGCGGCGCTGCTGGCCAAGCGCGATTCCTTCCAGGCGCAGATCGACGCCTGGCACACCAGTCGCAAGGGCCAGGCGATCGACGCCGCCGACTATGACGCGTTCCTGCGTGGCATCGGCTACCTGCTGCCGGCCCCGCTTGCGTTCAGCGTGGCGACCGACAACGTCGACGCCGAGATCGCCGCCATCGCCGGGCCGCAGCTGGTGGTGCCGGTCAACAACGCCCGCTACGCCCTGAACGCCGGCAACGCCCGTTGGGGCAGCCTGTATGACGCGCTCTACGGCACCGATGCGATCGGCGAGGAGGACGGCATGGAGCGGGCCGGGGCCTACAACCCGGTGCGCGGCGCGGCCGTAGTGGCCCGCGCCAAGGAAGTGCTGGACGCCGCCGCCCCCCTCGTTCACGCCAGCCACGCCGACGTGACGGCCTATCGGGTGGCCGGCGGGGCGTTGCAGGCCACGCTGAACACCGGGGCCACCACCAGCCTCGCCAGCCACGACAAGTTCGCCGGCTACCAGGGCAGCGCCGAGGCGCCCACCGCCATCCTGCTGAAGAACCACGGCCTGCACATCGAACTGCGCATCGACCGCGCCCACGCCATCGGCGCGACCGACGCGGCCGGGCTGGCCGACGTGGTGATGGAGTCGGCCATCACCACCATCATGGATTGCGAGGACAGCGTCGCCGCGGTGGACGCGGCCGACAAGGTGGAAGTCTATCGCAACTGGCTCGGGCTGATGAACGGCACCCTCTCGGCCAGCCTGGAGAAGGGCGGGCGCACCCTGATCCGCCGGCTCAACCCCGATCGGGTCTACACCGCGCCCGCCGGCGGCAGCCTGACGCTCGCCGGGCGCAGCCTGATGCTGGTTCGCAATGTCGGCCATCACATGTTCACCGATGCGGTCACCACCGCGGACGGCGCCGAAATTCCCGAGACCATCCTCGATGCTGCCATCACCTCCCTCATCGCGCTACATGACCTCAAGGGCACCCACGCGCTGCACAACAGCCGGGCGGGCTCGGTCTACATCGTGAAGCCCAAGATGCACGGGCCGGAGGAGGTTGCCTTCGCGTCTGACCTGTTCGCCGCCGTCGAGGACCTGCTCGGCATGGCGCGCAACACCCTCAAGATGGGCATCATGGACGAGGAGCGGCGCACCACCATCAACCTCGCCGCCTGCATCCATGCCGCGCGGGAGCGGGTGGTTTTCATCAACACCGGCTTCCTCGACCGCACCGGCGATGAAATCCACACCTCATTCGAGGCCGGCGCGATGATCCGCAAGAACGACATGCGGGCGGCGTCCTGGATCGGTGCCTACGAGAACAACAACGTCGATGTCGGGCTGGCCTGCGGGTTGCGCGGCCGCGCCCAGATCGGCAAGGGCATGTGGGCGGCGCCGGACCGGATGGCGGACATGTTGGCGCAGAAGGTGGGTCATCCCCGCGCCGGCGCCAATACCGCCTGGGTCCCGTCCCCCACCGCGGCGACATTGCATGCGCTGCATTACCACCAGGTGGACGTGGCGGAGCGGCAGACCGAGCTGGCGGCGCGGGTGCCGGCCGATCTCGGCGCCATCCTCACCATCCCGCTGGCGGACCGGCCGAACTGGTCGCCGGAGGAGTTGCAGCAGGAACTCGACAACAACACCCAGGGCATCCTGGGCTACGTCGTCCGCTGGATCGACCAGGGCGTGGGCTGCTCCAAGGTGCCAGATATCCATGACATCGGGCTGATGGAGGATCGCGCCTCGCTGCGCATTTCGAGCCAGCACATTGCCAACTGGCTGCACCACGGGGTGGTCAGCGGAGCGCAGGTCATGGAGACGCTGAAGCGCATGGCCCTCGTCGTCGACCGCCAGAACGCCGGGGATGCCGCCTACACCGCGATGGCGCCGGCCTATGATGGCGTCGCGTTCCAGGCGGCGTGCGACCTGATCTTCCAGGGCCGCGCGCAACCGAACGGCTACACCGAGTTCGTGCTGCACAGCCGCCGCCGCGAGGCGAAGGCGCGCGCCTGAGCATGGGCCTGCGCTTCCTCGAGGACCTCGCGCTCGGTGAGCGCTTCGGTTGTGGCGCCTTCCGCTTCAGCCGGGCGGAGATCATCGAATTCGCCACCCGGTTCGACCCGCAGCCGTTCCACCTCGACGAAGCCGCCGCGCAGGGCTCCTACTTCAAGGGACTCTGCGCTTCGGGCATCCACACCCAGGCGATGGCGCTGGGCCTTGTGGTGCGGGCACTCACCGATGTGGCGGTGGTGGCCGGCGGTTCGCTCGACCAGGCGAGGTTCCAGACACCGGTGCGGCCCGATCTGCGCTATGACGTGGAAGCCTGGTGGGAGGAAACCCGGCCCTCGGCGACCAATCCGGCGCGCGGCGTGGGCGTACTGCGGGGGCGTGCCATCGAGGAAACCGGAGCCTTGGCGATGACATTCGGCGTTACCTACATTCTCCAGCGGCGGCCGGCCTAGCGATGTTCAGCGCCATCGCCGCGCGACTGGCCGGGATGCGGGAGCGCTACGGGGCCCCCGATCGCCACTACCACGGGCAGCGCCATATCGACCTGCTGCTCGCGCTGCACGCCGAGGTGCGGCCCCATCTGGTGGCGCCCGACGTGGTGGAACTGGCGATCTGGTACCACGACTCCATCTACGTGCCGATGAGCGCCGAGAACGAGATCGACAGCGCCGCCCTGCTGCGTGCCGAGATGGCCGGGCTGGCCGATCCGCGCCTCATCGAGGCCGCGGCCGTGCTGGTGCTGGCCACCCGCACCCACGCAGTGCCGGCGGGCCTCGCGCCCGAGGTGGCCGCCGACTGCGCCTGGTTCCTCGATATGGACCTGTCGATCCTGGGCGCCGATGCCGAGACCTTCCTGTGGTACGACCGGGCGATCCGTCGCGAATACGCTGTGGTGCCGGAGGCGGAGTGGCGCGCCCGGCGACCGCGGGTGCTGGGCACGTTCCTGGATCGCGAGCGGCTGTATCTGACCGATTATTTCCATGCCCGGTTCGACGCGGCGGCGCGGGCCAATTTGCGGGCGGCGATCGCTGCGTTGTCCGGCTGAAAAGCAAGGCTCCGCCGGCCAAGGGGCTCGCCCCTTGGAACCCATTACAGCTCGGGGCTGGGGCGATGGCCTTCACTTGCGCCGCAGGCAATCGCTCATATGGCATGGGCGTGATCTCGCTGGTGAGACGGGTTTGATGGGCTTCGCCCGTCCCCGAAGGCGCGATACCGACTTTAACCTGAAGGTTGTCGATCCAGCCGCGAGCAGTGATGGGTTCCAAGGGGCGAGCCCCTTGGCCGGCGGAGCCTTGCTTGCCGTCCCCTTACGGTAACTCGAAACTCACCACGATGGCGGCGCTGGCGATCACCGCCGTGTCGCGTCCGTCATCATCGGGCACGTCAAGCCCGCCCTTCACCACGCTGACGGTTACCACGCCATAGGGCAGCGAGGTGCGCACGCGCTCGGCGTCTACCTTGGCGGGTTGCTGGACGCCGATGGTGACGGCGACCTGCATTTGCTTGATGTCGAGGGAGAGGGCGCGGATGAACGACAAGGAAGAATGGTGCAGCGCGTCCTGGACGGCACGGAGCGCGGCCTTGGTGTAGTCGCCGCCGTGCAGGTCATTGCCGGCGCCCATTTCGAGGATGATGCGTTTGAGGGCCATGGTACTGCTCCTAGGCCACATCGAGCCGCACGATGGCGGCGGCGTGGGCGAGGATGGTGGCGTTGGTGCCGGATTCGTTGGGGATTTCGAGGCCGCCTTCGACAACGGTGACGGTGCCGGTGCCGTGCGGCAGGACGGCGAGGACCTGGGCGCGGTCGACTTGTTCGGGGTGCGGCACGCCGATGGTGATATCGACGCGCATGCTGTCGATATCGACGCCGAGGGCGTTGGTGATGGTCAGCGAGTTGTGCCACAGCGCGTCGCGCAGGGCGCGCACGGCGGCCTTGGTGGGGTCTCGGCCGCGGATATCGGTGCCCATGCCGATTTCGAGCACCATGCGTTTCATTGCCATGCGTAGTTCCTCCCGCAGGTTGCCGCCATGGTGCGCCGGGGTGATGGCGGGGGCAACGGTCAGGCCCCGCTCTGTCCTCAGGCGAGGTGGCAGGCGACGACGTGGTTGCCGCCGAGGTTACGCAGCGCCGGGATTTCGGCGCGGCATTGCGCCTGGGCGAGGGGGCAGCGGGTGTGGAACGTGCAGCCGGGGGGCGGGTTCATCGGGCTCGGCACATCCCCGTCGAGCACCTGGCGGCGGCGCTTGAGGGTGGGGTTGGGCACCGGCACGGCGGCGAGGAGGGCCTGGGTGTAGGGGTGCTTGGGCGCGCGGTAGAGTTCGAGCTTGGGCGCCATTTCGACGATGCGGCCGAGATACATCACCGCGACGCGATGGGCGATGTGTTCGACTACCGCGAGATCATGGGCAATGAAGAGATAGGATAGGCCCTTGGCGCGCTGGAGGTCCATCATCAGGTTGATCACCTGGGCCTGGATGGAAACGTCGAGCGCCGAGACCGGTTCGTCGCCGACGATGAGGGCGGGGTCGAGCGCCAGGGCGCGGGCGATGGAGATGCGCTGGCGCTGGCCGCCGCTGAACTGGTGCGGGTAGAGGCGCATCTGGCCTGGGCGCAGGCCGACCTGCTCGAAGAGTTCAGCCACGCGCTGGTCGGCCGCTTTGCCGGCGGCGAGGCGGTGGAAGGTGATGGGTTCGCGCACGATGTCGCCGGCGGTCATGCGCGGGTTGAGGGAGGAGAACGGGTCCTGGAAGATGATCTGCATGCGCCGGCGGTAGGGGCGCAGCGCAGTTTTGCCGAGGGCGGTGATGTCGGTGCCATCGAGCCGGATGGTGCCGCTGGTGGGTTCGACGAGGCGCATGACGGTGCGCGCGACGGTGGATTTGCCGCAGCCGCTTTCGCCGACGAGGCCGAGGGTTTCGCCGGGCGCGATGCTGAAGCTGACGCCGTCGACGGCGAACACGGTGCCGGCGTGGCGGCGCAGCAGGCCCCTGCGGACCGGGTAGTGCTTCTTGAGATCGCTGACGGCGAGGACGGGTTCAACCATGGGCGACGGCTCCGGCGTGCCAGCAGGCGGCGGTATGGCCGGGCGCGTAGGCAGCCAGCGCCGGGCGTTCGGCGCGGCAATGGTCATCGGCCTGGCCGCAGCGGGGGGCGAAGGCGCAGCCGGCGGGCAGGCTGGTGAGCGGCGGCACCATGCCGGGGATTTCCTGGAGGCGCTCGGCGGGGATTTCATCGGGCGCGAGGCTGGCCAGGCGCGGCACCGAGGCGAGCAGGCCGCGGGTGTAGGGGTGCAGCGGGTGGGCGAACAGGTCCTCGACGGAGGCTTCCTCGATTTTGCGGCCGGCATACATCACCACGACGCGCTGGGCGGTTTCGGCGACCACCCCGAGATCATGCGTGATGAGGATGACGGCGGTGCCGGTTTCCTCCTGCAGGCGGAGCAGGAGTTCGAGGATCTGCGCCTGGATGGTGACATCGAGTGCCGTGGTGGGCTCGTCGGCGATCAGCACGCGCGGGTTGCAGGCCAGCGCCATGGCGATCATGGCGCGCTGGCGCATGCCGCCGCTGAGTTGGTGCGGGTAGGCGCGGGCGCGGGATTCGGGCTCGGGGATGCGCACCAGGCGCAGCATTTCGACGGCGCGGGCGGCGGCGGCCTTGGCGGACAGATGCTGGTGGATGCGCAGGGTTTCGGCGATCTGCGCGCCCACGGTCATCACCGGGTTGAGCGAGGTCATCGGTTCCTGGAAAATCATCGAGACGGCGTTGCCGCGCACATCCCGCATGTCGGCCTCGGACATCGCCAGCAGGTCCTGCCCTTCCAGCTTCACCGTGCCGGCGACGATGCGGCCGGGGGGCTGAGGGACGAGGCGCATGATGGAGAGGGCGGAGATGGATTTGCCGCAGCCGCTTTCGCCGACGATGGCGAGGGTTTCGCCGCGGCCGACGGAGAAGCTGAGATCGTCCACCGCGCGGACCAGGCCGTTGCGGGTGAAGAAGACGGTGCTGAGGCCGTCAACTTCGAGGATCGGCGCGTCGCTCATCCGCGCTGCCTCGGGTCGAGAATATCGCGCAAGGCGTCTCCCAGCATGTTGGTGCCGAATACCGCGAGGCTGATGGCGAGGCCGGGGAAGATCACCAGCCAGGGCGCGGTGCGCATGTATTCGGCCGCCGATTCCGACAGCATGCGGCCCCAGGACGGGTGCGGCTCGGGCACGCCGAGGCCGAGGAAGGACAGCGAGGCCTCGGTGAGGATGGTGGAGCCCAACTGCGCGGTGGCGATGACGATGAGCGGGGCAAGGGTGTTGGGCAGGATGTGCCGCAGCGCGATGCGCCATTCGGGCAATCCGATGGCGTGCGCCGCCTCGACATAGGCCTGCTCGCGCAGGGCCAGGGTGTTGGCGCGGATCACCCGGGAGACGTAGGGGATCAGCGGGATGGAAATGGCGATGATGGTGTTGGGCAGGGATGGGCCGAGGGCGGCGGACATCACCAGAGCGAGCACCAGCAGCGGCAGGGCCTGCATGATATCGGTGATGCGCTGGACCACGAGATCGAACCAGCCGCCGATATAGCCGGAGGCGACGCCGATCAGCACGCCGAAGAAGCCGCCGATGAGGGTGGAGAATATGCCCACCGCGAGCGAGATGCGCGCGCCATGCACCACCCGGCTCATGATGTCGCGGCCCATGAAATCGGCACCCATCAGGTGCGCGCTGCCGGGCCGGGCGAGGGACAGCGCGGGGTTGGTGGAGAACGGGCTTTGCGGTGCCACCACATCGGCGAACAGCGCGGCGAAGACGATGACCAGCATGATCACCGCGCCAACGGCGCCGAGCGGGTATTGGCGGGCGTAGAACAGCGCGCGGGCCAGGCGGCCCTCGGCACGGGCGCCGGCGCGCACCAGTTCGGCCTCGTAGGTGTCTGTCTCTGACATGCTCAATCCGACAGCCGGATGCGGGGGTCGAGGGCGGCGTAGAGCAGGTCGACCAGGAAGTTGATGGTGACCACCACGACGGCGATCAGCATCACCAGGTTCTGCACGATGGGGTAGTCGCGGTTGCGGATCGACTCCACCAGGAAGCGGGCGAGGCCGGGGATGTTGAACACCGTCTCGGTGACGATGAGGCCGCCGGCGAGGAAGGCCGCCTCCATGCCGATCACCGTCACCACCGGGAGCAGGGCGTTGCGCAGGGCGTGACGGTAGTTGACCGAACCCGCCGAGGCGCCCTTGGCCCGCGCGGTGCGGATAAAGTCCTGCCGCAGGATTTCCAGCATTGATGAACGGGTGAGCCGCATGATGAGCGCCGAGGAGCGGAAACCCACCGTGGCGGCCGGCACCAGCACCAGCAATGCCGCCTCGCCAAAGGTCTTGGTCGGCTCGGTATAGATCGGCACTGACCCGAACAGGGCGACGAACCCCATCAGCACGAGCAGGCCGAGCCAGAACGAGGGCAGCGACAAGCCGCTCAGGCTCATCACCCGCAGCACATAGTCGAGCCAGGTATTCTGCCGCACCGCGCTGATCACCCCGAGCGGCACCCCGATCAGCACCGCGAACAGCAGCGCGGAACCGGCGAGGCGGGCGGAGACCGGAATACGAGGCGCGATCTCGGCCAGCGCCGACTTCTCGGAGACATAGGAATAGCCGAGATCGCCGGTCATCATGCCGCCGATCCAGCTGGCGTATTGCAGCGGCAGGGCCTTGTCGAGGCCAAGCTCCTGCTCGATGCGCAGCTTGTCAGCCGGGTTCACCATCCCCGCGCTGTCGAACAGGATATCGACGATGTTGCCCGGCACCAGGCGCAACAGCACGAAAATGACAACCGAGATGCCGAACAGCGTCAGCACCATCAGTCCCAGGCGGCGGATAAGGTAGAAGCCCACGCCGGCTAGCGATCCAGCCAGAGGTCTTCGAAGCGGTAGCCGTTGTAGGAGGAGTTCACCATCTGGGTGTAGCCCTTCACCTCCGGCTGCATGCAGGTGGCCATGCGGCCATGGAAGATGATCGGCCGCGCTACGTCGTTCTGGATCATGCGGTCGATCTCCCACACCATGGCGCGGCGCTTGGCGACATCAAGCTCCTGGGATTGCGCGTCGAACTGCTTCTCCAGCGCCGGGTTGCAGTACCCGGTCACGTTGCGTTCCGAGCCGCAGGAGTAGTTTTCATAGAAGGCCTGGTCAGGATCATCCACCGCATTGCCGGTGAGGTTGAGGCCGACCGCATAGTCCTTGCGGGCCATCTTGCCGAACCACACCGAAGTTTCCACCACGTCGAGTTCGCCGTCGATATAGATGTCCTTGAGGTGGTCGATCAGGATCACCGCGGGGTCCCGATAGGTGGCGGTGTTGCGGGTGCTGACCTTCACCTTCAGCATCCTGTTGGGCCCGTAGCCGAGGCCCTCCATGATCTTGCGCGCCTCGGCGCGGCGCTTGGCGACGTCAGGATCGTAGCCCAGCATGGTTGTCACCATGTCCTTCGGCATGCCCCAAACGCCCTCCGGCCCCGGCAGCATGGAGCCGCCCTGGTCGGCCGCGCCCTCGGAAAGGATATCGATGAAGGCCTTGCGATCGATGGTGAGCGCCATCGCACGGCGCACGTCAGCGTTGTCGAACGGTGGCTTGTCGCGGTTGACGATGAGGTTGGTGGAAACATTGGTCGGCGCCACGATGCATTGCAGCTTGGGCGACTGGTTCTTGAGGTCACGCACCAGCGGTATCGGCACTTCCAGCGGGAAGGTCATGTCGAACTTGCTGGCGACCAGTCCGAGCAGGGCGGTCGAGCGGTTGGTGACGATGGTGTACTCGAGCCCGTCGAGATAGGGCCGGCCGGGCTTCCAGTAGTCCGGGTTGCGGACGAGGGTGATCGACTCGTTCTGCTTGAACGACACGAACTTGAACGGCCCGGTGCCGATCGGCGCGGTGCGCTGCACCTGGGCGCTGGTGTGGCAGGGATAGACCGGCGAATAGCCGGAGGCGAGCATGGCAAGGATTGCCGGCTGCGGGCGGTTGAGGTGGAAGGTGACCTCGTCGGTTCCCTGCACCGTGATGTCGCGCACATTGGCGTACCACGCCTTGCGCGGGTTCTTGCGAAACTTGTCCTGGGTGAGGTCACGCACCTTGTCGAAGGTGCATTTCACATCGTTGGCGGAAAACGGCTTGCCGTCGTGCCATTTCACCCCGGCGCGGGTCTTGAAGGTGAGGTCCTTGTTGTCAGCGCTCCAGGACCACGAGGTGGCCAGTTCGGGCACGATGCTGTCCGTCGAGTTCTGCGCCACGTCCTGCTTGTAGATGACGAGGTTGTTAAACACCGGCATGAACGGGAAGTTGGTGGAGTAGGTGGCTTCCTCGTGGATGGAGGCGCTGCCCGGGTTGTCACGGTGCCAGAACCGCATGGTGCCGCCCTGCTTCGGCGTCTGCGCGAACGCGGCCCCGGCGGTCAGCATTATGGTTGCGGCGATGGCAAGCCTGCTCCAATGCGACATTATGCATTCCTCCCGTTTATTGGGATCGGGCTTAACACGTCGAGTGGAGCGGCGCCAAGGAAGGTTCGGGTAACAAAAGGGGGCTGGGGCGGACAGGGAAGGCGTTCATTTTTGAAAAAAAGAACCAAAAAACGTCTCCTCGATGGCTTCGCCGCTCTCCCTGGAGAG
>CAIMWH010000355.1 GCA_903845065.1 uncultured Rhodospirillales bacterium
CCACCACCTCCGCCAGCAACGAAACCGGCGGCTCCGTCGGCATCGGCGAGGACTTCAAGCCCACCTACGCCGCCGTCGAAAGCCTCGATGCCTCCGTCAACGCCCAGGGCGAAGCCGCCGCCAACCTCGGCCAGGGCGTCAAGGAGACCGACTGGGGCCAGACCATCGAAAACATCGCCAACGCCTCGCACGACAAACTCGGCACTCTGCTCAACCCGGGCAAGCTGATGGCGACCAAAACCAACAAGGTCGGCATCGACCTCAATGACGCCGAACTCATGACCCTGGCCAAACTCGCGCTCGACACCCCCAAATGGAACGGCCAGGGCCCCGGCGGCATCCGCCAGGATGACTGGGTGGCCACCGGCGACAAGCTCCGCAAGACCGCCCAGGTGAAGGACGGCGCCGTGGTCGGCATCAACAAAACCGCCATGAACCGCGCCCTCGGCGAATGGACCAAGGGCAAGGACGGCGAACGCATCGGCCTCCTCCGCCGCCTCGCCCGCCCCGACCACGCTCAGGGCGCCCTCGCCGGCAAGGACGCCGCCTGGCCGCCGGGGACCGACACCATGAAGCCGCAATGGGACGCCCTCATCGTCGCCGACGTCCTCGCCGCCCCCAAGGCCAAGCTCGCCGCCGACCCCAAGGCCGCCCTCAGCGACCTGCAGGACGTGCTGTCCCAACTCAACGACTTCCGCTTCGCCCTGCGCGACAACGAATTCCGCTGGGCCGACTACCCCGCCCAGCACGCCGAAATGCTGGGCCACGCCATCGCCCGCGTCCACCAATGCGACCAGGCCATCGCCGACGCCAAAAAGGCCCTGCGCGACGCGGAAAAATCCAGCAAACGCAAGGGCAAGCACAAGGATGACCCCATCGTCCAGGCCTTCGACAAAGCCGAGGACGATGACGCCCAGGAAGAGGTGGACCTGCGCACCTACCAGGAAAACCTCGGCCAATTGAAAACCTACTTCGACGCCGTGTTCGAAACCCTCGCCCGCGCCGAAAAGAAAGTCTCCGACAAAGGCATCTTCTCAGGCGCCGGCATCACCGAGGCCCGCGAGGCATACGAAATCGTCAAGCACGCCGAGGAACAAATCGCCCTGTGGAAACAACTCCACGCCACCACCTATGCCCTGTGGCAGAAACTTGCGCCCACCAACACGAAACTGAGCGAGAAGACGATCCGCGATTTGCATCCGCATGGGGCGCAGCAGCAGTTGGCGAAGGTTAATGAGTTGATCCGCAAGGTTTAGCCAGCGCTTCTTTTTGAAAAAAGAAGCAAAAACGTTTTATTCGATGGGGGTGTCCAGGCAGGCCGCCAATACGGCCGCCGCCTTGTGTTCCCAGCCGGCCGCCTGGGCGATACGCAGGCCGTTGCGGCCCATCCTCGCGCGCAGCTCCGGGTCCTCGCGCAGCGTCATCATCGCATCCGCCACCGCGTCAACACTGTGCCCATCCACCAGCAACCCGTTCTCGCCATGCCGAACCGCCGAACTGGTCCCGCCATCCTGCCCGCCAATCACCGCGATCCCGCACGCATTGGCCTCCAGGAACACCAGCCCGAACCCCTCGGTATCGCCATTCGGCAGCGCCCGGTTGGCCATGATGAACACATCGCCCAGCCGGTAATGGTCCACCAGATCCTCCTCCGTCACCTTGCCCGCGAACACCACTTGGTGGTCCACCCCCGCCATCCTCGCCAACCGCACCAGGTCTGCCAGGTAAGGCCCCTCGCCAACCACCAGCAACCGCGCCTCCGGGTGGCGCTGGCCCACCGTCACCATGGCGCGAATGGCGGTGTCCACGCCCTTCTTTTCTATCAGCCGGCAAACCGTCACGAACACAAAACACCCGTCCAGCCCATACGTCGCCAACAGGTCCGCCCGCTGGGGCCCCGGATGGAACAAATGCGTGTCCACCCCGTTCTCGATCAGATGGATGCGGTCCAGCCGGTCATCCCCGATCAACCCGCGCACCGCCTCGGCAGTGAACCCGCTGACAACGAAAATATTATCCGCCGCCCGCAGCGCCTTGATGGTGCGCTCATGGTGCGGATCATAGGTGCCCTCCAGCAGCAACTCCTCGCCATGGATATAGATCGCTGTCCGCACCTTGGTGAACCGGTGGAAGAACCGGACAATCCAGTTACTTGTAACTATTTCGCCAATGCAAATCGAAACAATACCTTCCCTAAAAATGATCCGCAACAGCCGCGACAGTAGCCTGGCGCGCTGCAGCAGGTCGCCGGCGATGAACCACATCCGCCCCAGCGCATCGGCCGGGTCCGCATCCCCCATCACCGTGCGCAGCAACCGCGGCCGCACCACCGGATAGGCACTGGTGCGGTCATGCTCGCGCCACCCGATGATCGGCAGCCCGTCGGTGTAGTCCTCGCGGGGCGCGATCACGATCATCCGCCCGCCGCTCTGACGGGCCAGATTGCCATACACCACCGCGGACCCGCCAAGCTTGGGAGGGAAGGTGTTGGCGACGAGAAGAATCTTACCTAGGTCGCTCATGTGCAAATGCTTCCGGTGAAATATATCGGCCGGGTAATTCATCGACGCGGACAAACTCCGCTTTCGCAACGTCAGTTATAAATGTCAGTAGTTCAGATAGCCTATCATAAAAATTATGCAGGTCTTCCTTGTTCCGCACATACGGGTTGCGCCCCGGATGCAGGGAGGAACTGTGAAAACTCACCGCCAGCACGTGCTGGCCCCGCGCCAGCAGGCTGCGCACCAGCCGCCGCATCGCCGAGGCGTCGTTGCCCTCGGGCGACAGCGTCACCCGTTCGGCACACCGCGTGCGGCTGAGCAGGCTGACCGGGCGAAATGCCCCGATCGGCCGCGCCGCCATCGCCCGGTAGAGCAACGGCGCCGCCGCCCCACCCCAGCCGATGATGCTGCGGCACAGCGGCACCTCCAGCAGCGGCCGCCGCTCGCCGAACCAGAACGGCCGGCAGTCGACGTCGCTGTAGTCGGGCCCGCCCTCGGCCGAAAAATCGGTCCGCGGCGCAATCGAGGTATCCACCAGGAACCCGAACTTCTCCAGCAACGCCCCGGTCTGCCGCCCCAGCCCATACCGCCCGGCCCGGTACACCACCGGCGCGAACCCGAATGCCGCCTCGAACCGCTGCATCAACTGCACCAGCTTGCGCTCCTCCAACCCCTCGTCGAGGTTGCCCGAATACGAAGCCTCGTGCTCGGCGGCATTCTCGAACGGCGGCGTCACCCAGGGATGCAACTGGATCCCCAATGCACACCGCCCCCGCTCCACCGCGAACCGCAGCGCCCGCACCGCCGCCGCATCCTCCAGCACCGGATACGTCACCAGATACGTCGGCACCGCGCCATACGCCCCCAGGATGGACTCCAGCGCCCCGAGGTGCCGCAGATGCGTCGTCGAGTGGCTCGTCCCCTCGATCGGATGATCCCAGTCGAAATCCTCCTCGACATCGATCACCACCGTGCAGGCGGGCCCAGGCACCCGCTCCACCGCCGGCCGCGCATCGGGGAAGAAGCCGGAGGTCACCGCGGACGCAGGCTCAGGCCATCGGGGAACTTGCGGCGATACTCGTCCACCGCCGTCTCCATCGTCACGAACTTCGCCCCCTCGGCCCGCAGCGTCGCGATCATATGCTCCAGCATCAGCATCCGGTGGCCCCGCCCGATCACATGCGGATGGAACGTATAGGTCAGCACGCCCCAGTCGTTGTGCTTCTTCATGTAGCGGAATTCGTTGATGAAATTCTCGATCACCAGCCGCGCGTTCATGTTCCCCGGCAGGATGCCGGCATCCGAGCGCATGTATTCGAAATGCGGGAAATCATCGAGCGACCAGCTGATCGGCATCTCCACCAGCGACGTATCCGCGCCGAACTGCATCGGCTCCAGCAGCGTGATCACATCCCCGTTGCGCGCCTGGTAGGGCAGGTAGTCATGCCCCATCATCGAGCTGTCATAGACGAACCCGTGCTTCAGCATCAGCTCGATGCTCACCGGGCTCAAATCCCACGCCGGCGAACGATACCCCCGTGCCGGCCGCCCGGTCAGCCGCGCGATCGACTCGTTGCCCCGCACCAGCTCCTGCTCCTCGCCATCCGGCCCCAGCGTCGCCGGCACCCGGTGCGTCCAGCCATGGTTGCCGATCTCATGCCCCGCCGCATGCACCGCCTGCGCGCAGGACGGATAGCTGTCGATGGTATGCCCCGGGATGAACCACGTCGTCGGAATGCGTTCCACCTTCAGCAACTCCAGGATGCGCGCCGCCGCCGCGATGCCGAAATCCCCGCGCGAAATCGCCGTCGGCGTCACCATGTTGCGCGAGATCAGCGCCGAGGTGTTGTCGTGGTCGAAGGTGAGGCAAACAAATAGATCGGCCATGCCAGAAGCTCCTGTAACGTCGTGTGCGGAAGGTCAGCTCGCGTGCATGGTCGTGCGGCACCCGGGGGCCAGCCATCCGCCAACAGCGTCCATCACCCCACCCCCACCCCCCGCGACAACAGCGGGCAGCGCGGCGGCGGCGTCGGGCTGATGGTTGCGACTACGTGCGATCATGGCGGTCAACTGTCTCTGGCGGCGTAAGCGGTTGTGGATGCGGCGACGACTCATATCACTTTCGATCAGGCATGGCGAGGCGGCTTGCCGCCCCGAACACCCATCCCACGCAGCATCGCGGCCCAACCCCGCGCTGTCAAAGCCACCACCCGCCACCCCGGGGCGTTTACAGCTTCCGCCGGGCGGGCTTAGATCGGATGAGCGGTCCGCCAGGACCAGCAGGAAGGGGAAACGATGAGTATCAAAGGCAGAGGCTATATCGTCGGGGCATATGAGCACCCGACGCGCAAGGCACCCGACAAGTCGGTGTCGCAGCTCCACGCCGAATGCGCCAAGGGCGCGCTCGAAGACGCCGGGCTGAAAAAGAGCGACATCGACGGCTACATCTGCGCCGGTGACGCCCCGGGCATGGGCCCGATCAATATGCTTGACTACATGAACCTCAAGGTCGGCTACTTCGACAGCACCGACGTCGGCGGTTCCTCCTACATCGCCCACGTCGCCCACGCGACCCAGGCGATCGCCATGGGCAAGGCCACCTGCGTGCTCATCACGCTCGCCGGCCGCCCGCGCAGCGAGGGCCAGGCCACCGGCACCGCCGCCCGCCCGGGCAACCCGGCCATCGCCGACAGCCCGTGGGAAACCCACTTCGCCCCCGTGACGGCCAACGTCTACGCCATGGTCGCAGCCCGCCACATGTATGAGTACGGCACCACCTCCGAGCAGCTCGCCTGGATCAAGGTCGCCGCCTCGCACCACGCCCAGTGGAACGAGAACGCCATGCTGCGCAACGTGGTCACCGTGGAAGACGTGGTGAACTCCCCCATGGTCTCGGACCCGCTGCACCGGCTCGACTGCTGCGTCATCTCCGACGGCGGCGGCGCGCTGATCGTCGCCAGCCCCGAAATCGCCCGCAGCCTCAAGCGCCCGCTAGTGAAAGTCATGGGTGCCGGCGAAGCCCCCAAGGGCCAGTTCGGCGGCAACGTCGATCTCACCTTCTCGGGCGGTGCCTGGACCGGCCCGCGCGCCTTCGCCGAAGCCGGCATCCGCCCGTCGGACATCAAGTACGCCTCCATCTACGACAGCTTCACCATCACCGTGCTGCAGCAGATCGAGGACATGGGCTTCTGCGAACGCGGCCAGGGCGGCCGCTTCGTCTCCGACGGCAACCTGATCTCCGGCGTCGGCAAGCTGCCCTTCAACACCGATGGCGGCGGCCTGTGCAACAACCACCCGGCCAACCGCGGCGGCATCACCAAGGTCATCGAAGCCGTCCGCCAGCTCCGCGGCGAAGCCCACCCCAAGGTGCAGGTCCCGAACTGTGACCTCGCCCTCGCCCACGGCACCGGCGGCCTCATCGGCAGCCGCCACGGCTCGGCCACCCTCATCATGGAGCGGGAGTAATCACCATGGCTGACCGTATCATCCCCTCCCCGGTCCAATCCCCGGAGAGCGAACCCTTCTACGCAGCCGCGAAGGAAGGCAAGTTCATGATCCGCCGCTGCAAGGACTGCCACAAGCCGCACTGGTACCCGCGCAGCCTGTGCCCGTTCTGCTTCGGCGAAACCGACTGGGAAGCCGCCTCCGGCGACGGCATCATCTACAGCTACAGCCCGATGCGCCGCGCCGGCTACACCATCGCCTACGTCACCCTCAAGGAAGGCCCCACGATGATGACCAACATCATCGACGCCGACGTGGACAAACTCGCCTGCGGCCAGGCCGTCAAACTCAAATGGACGGTCACGGAAGACGGAACCCCGGTTCCGACGTTTACGCCGGCTTGATGTGACAGGCTCCGGGGCGATGCCGGTGGCTTCGTCCCGGGCCACACGTTTCTTCTTGTGACATCACCGGCGATGTCATACCCTCCGCCCGTTCGGTTGGTGTTGGACACCGACGTCATTGTGGCGGCGATGCGCAGCCCTACCGGAGCCTCCGCCGAGTTGCTGCGCCGTGCTGACGCTGGCGCGGTGGTGTTACTGTTGAATGTCGCGCTCGCCCTCGAATACGAGGCGGTATGTGGACGTCCTGATCATTTGTCGGCGGCCGGTCTGCTGACGTCGGAGATGGCTGTTTTCGTCGATCAGGTCATCGCGATGGCAATCCCGGTCGTCTCGCGTTTTCGCTGGCGCCCGCAGTTGCGTGATCCCGGCGACGAACTGGTGCTGGAGGCGGCGGTCAACGGTCAGGCCGACGCCATCGTCACCTTCAACCGCCGCGACTTCGCCGCCGCCGCACAATTCGGCATCGCCGTCCGCCTGCCATCCGAAGCCCTGGGGAGCCTCCCGCCATGACCACCCGCACCGCAACCTTCCCCCTCCGCCTGCCGCGCTCCCTCAAAGCCGCCGTCGAGCAACTGAGCGCGCATGACGGCACCAGCATGAACCAGTTCCTCGTCATCGCCGCCGCCGAAAAACTCGCGGCCATGCAAACCGAATCCTTCTTCGAGGAACGCCGCACCCGCGCCAACCGCACCGCCTTCCGCACCATCCTCGACCGCGACGGCGGCGAAGCGCCCCGCGAGGGCGACGCCCGCGCTGTCTAGGGGGGGGGGCACGAAACATGGCTCCCGTCCCATCTTTTTCCACGCACCCTATGCCGCGCGCCCGCGCTCGCGGATACCCCGAATTCCCCTAACCAACCTTGACCAACACTCCCTCTCCCGCCTATCATCCCCCCATGCAAACCATCAACCTCTACGAAGCCAAGACCAACCTCTCCAGCCTCGTCGAACGCGCCGCGGCCGGTGAGGAAATTATCATCGCCAAGGCCGGCCGCCCACTCGCCCGCCTCGTCCCCCTCGCCACCCAGCGGGCCATTCCCCGCCCCCTCGGCCTCCTCGCCAACCAGGGCTTCTCCATCGGCGAAGATTTTGACGCGCCCCTGCCCGATGACATCGCCGCCGCCTTCGCCGGCACCACCCCGTGAGGCTGCTGCTCGATACCCACATCCTGCTCTGGGCGCTGCTCTCCCCCGACCGCATCCCCCCCGCCGCCCGCGCCGCCATCGCCGAGCCCGCGAACGACGTGCTGGTCAGCGTCGCCAGCCTCTGGGAGATCGCCATCAAGCACGCGCTCGGCCGCCTCGTCCTCCCGCTCGATCGCCTGCCCGCCCTCATCGCCGAACTCGGCTGCACCGTCCTGCCCATCGCCCTGCCACACGCCTTCGCCGCCGGCGCCCTCCCGCGCCATCATGCCGACCCGTTTGACCGCATGCTCATCGCCCAGGCCCGCCACGAAGGTCTCACCCTGGTGACAGTCAACACCATGTTTGCCCACTACGACGTTCCGATACTGGCATAACCCCCCGCCCCCCGTCTTTGCCAACCCCCCAACATCCCGGCTACCCTACCCGCCCGGCGGACACCCCGAATGCCCATCGGAGAACCGCCGGCCCTCCCGTGGGCCGGCCACGGCGATTGGAAGCGGATGATGGCGGATACAGCGTTCGGACAAACCGCGGCCCGGGATCGGGTTGGCCTGGCACTTTCCAGCCCGGCAACCCACGCCCCCCCCCCGCTGGGCAAGCCCGGCTACGAGCTGCCCGCCATCGAAGCCTTCGAATGGCACTCCGTCGGCCCCAAGGAGTCCGACAACTGGATCGTCGCCCCCGCCACGCTTGACTGGTCGGCCGGACGAAATTTCCGCTTCGGCCCCGAAGCCCGCGGCAACGTCATCATCCTCGATCACGGCTGCGCCACCGTCGGCAACACCTACATCGTCGGCAGCGACAATACCGCCATCATCATCGGCGGCAAGACCGGCCGCCACCCCATCGGCCTCCAGTTCAAGTCGAACGCCAGCCTCTTCTATTGGGGCAACGGCGCCACCTCCAATTCCAACACCTTCATCCTCGCCGGAGGTCCCGCCGATCTCATCGTCGGTGCCTATTGCATGTTCGCCTCCGGCATCGTCGTGCGCACCCATGACGAACACGGCATCATCGATCTCGAAACCGGCGCCACCCTCAACCCGGCGCAAACCGTGCTGATCGAGCCCTCCGTGTGGGTCGGCGAAAATGCCAAGATCCTCAAGGGCGTCACCCTTGGCTTCGGCTGCATCGTCGGCGCCGGCTCCATCGTCACCCGCTCCGTGCCGCGCAACGCCCTCGTTGCCGGCGTTCCCGCCCGCGTCCTGCGCCGCAACGTCGGCTGGACCCGCGACGCCCAGCCATCCGCCGATGCCGCCGCCAGGATCAAGGCCTTCCAGCGCAGCCTCGATCTCGACCACCCCTGAACCACCCCCACCCTTCCAAACCCCCCACC
>CAIMWH010000356.1 GCA_903845065.1 uncultured Rhodospirillales bacterium
CGTCGTGGCCGTTCGCGCGCAAACCGTCGAGATGGAGCGCGTTGATCAGATAGATGATCTGCATGTGGCGCGGCAGCAGGCGCTCCAGCAGGTGCACCGGCCACTTCTCCAGCGCCTCAGGCATCAGGGTGTGGTTGGTGTAGGAGAAGGTGTCGGTGCTGATTTGCCAGGCTTCGTCCCACGGCAGTTCGTGGACATCGACGAGCAGGCGCATGAGTTCGGCGATGCCGATGGCGGGGTGGGTGTCGTTGAGCTGGATGGCGTTGAAGTCGGCCAGGGTGCGGACGTCACCGTGCTGGTTGACGTGGCGGTAGATGAGGTCATGCAGGGAGGCGGCGGAGAAGAAATACTCCTGGCGCAGGCGGAGTTCCTGGCCGGCGGCGCTGTCCTCGCTGGGGTAGAGCACCTGGGAGATGGCGTTGGCGCGGGCGCGGGAGGCCAGGGCGCCGACATGGTCGCCGCGGTTGAAGGCATCGAGGCGCAGCGGGTCGGGCGCGCGGGCGGACCATAGGCGCAGCGTGTTGACGTGCTTGCCGCGCCAGCCGACCACCGGGGTGTCATAGGCGATGGCATCGACGGTTTCGCCGGGGTGCCAGACGTAGCGGGTGGTGCCGTCGGCGCGGGTGATCTGGTCCACGGTGCCGCCGAAGCCGATGGTGTGGTTGACCTCGGGGCGCTCGAACTCCCACGGGTTGCCGTTGGAAAGCCAGGTTTCCGGGTATTCGCGCTGGCTGCCGTCCTTGATGACCTGGCGGAACAGGCCGTGGTTGTAGCGGATGCCGTAGCCGTAGGCGGCGACGGAGAGGGTGGCCATGCTTTCCATGTAGCAGGCGGCGAGGCGGCCGAGGCCGCCGTTGCCCAGGGCGGCGTCGGGCTCGACTTCGCGCAGCTTGTCAAGATCGACGCCGAGTTCGCCGAGGGCGGCGCGCATGGGTTCGAGCAGTTGCAGGTTGCCCAGGGCATCGAACAGCAGGCGGCCGATGAGGAATTCGAGCGAGAGGTAGTAAACACGCTTGCGCTTCTCGGCGTAGGTGGCGCGGGTGGAGGTCATCCAGCGATCGACGATGCGATCCCGCACGGCCAGCGCGGTGGCGACGAACCAATCGCGCTCGGTGGCGACCACCGGGTCCTTGCCGACGGAATAGGTGAGTTTGGCGATGACGGCGCGGCGCAGGGCGGCGACATCCTCGTCCTGCGCGGGGAGCGCGAGGCGGCTGGTGGCATTCTGGCGGGGGTCATTCATCGGCGCGGCATCCTCGGCTGACGACAGGCGGAACGGCGATCGGCGGCGGGTGGTCGCCAGGGTTGGGCTTCAGGGAGCGGGGGCGCCCCGTCAAGGTTAAACTTCGCAACGTCCGTCGGTTTGGCGCGCCGGATAGCGGTGCAAAGGCGTTCTGGCAGCCTTGAGCGTGTCGTGGCCGGAACGCTGCACGCGAGCCATTGACCCGACCGGGACCCCGGCCGCAAGAATGAGCCCAGCGATTTCGGTACGTGGCACAACCGCGGCACCGCGCCCGACAGCGGCGAAAGGGAGAGAACATGGGCTACACCCTGGCAGAGAAAGTCCTGGCCCGCGTTTCGGGCCGCCCCGGCGTGCGCGCCGGCGAGGAGGTGATGGCGCGGCCGGATTTCGTCATCGTGTATGACTTCCCCGGCTATACCGATGTGATCTTCCGCCAGATGAAGGAGGATTTCGGCATCCAGCGGGTGGATGACCCGAGCCGCTACGCCATCTTCATCGACCACATGGTGCCGACGGCGACGCCGAAGGAAGAGGAACTCCATATCCAGACGCGCAACTGGTGCGCCGAGCAGGGGGTGCCGCTGTATGAGCGGCGCGGTATCGGGCACCAGGTTTCGGCGGAGCTGGGGTATGCGACGCCGGGCGCCTTCGCGGTGCATTTCGACGGGCATATCAGCCAGCTCGGCGCCTATGGGGCGCTGGCGATCGGGTTGCGGCGCAATATCCTCGAAGCGTTCGTGCGCGAGCGGATATCGATCAAGGTGCCGCATACCACGCGGATCAACCTCACCGGCACGCTGCGCAAGGGGGTGATGGCGCGCGATGTGTTCCATCATATCGTGCGGGTGATCGGGCCGAGCGCGTGCCGCTTCCAGGTGATGGAGGTGGGTGGGCCGGCGCTGGAATATATCAGCCTGGAGGGGCGGCAGACCATTTGCGGGCTGGCGATGTTCACCGGCGCGGTGACGGCGGTGATGAACCCCGATGCGCTCTCGATGGCCTATACCGATCTGCGCAACCGCATTCGCGTGGCGCCGGAAACCTCGGACCCGGACGCGAATTACACGGCGGTTCACACCATCGATCTCACCGATCTCGAGCCCATCATCGTGCTGCCGCCCAATCCGGCGAACACGCATAACCTGTCCGACCATCTCGGGATCGAGGTGCAGTCGGGCTATCTCGGCAGTTGCGCCAGCGGGCGGCTGGAGGATTTGCGGATCGCGGCGCAGATATTGAAGGGGCGGCGGGTGAAGGACGGGTTCTCGCTGCATGTGATCCCGACCTCGCAGGACATCATGGCCAAGGCGGCCTCCGAGGGGTTGATTTCGACGCTGGTGGAGGCGGGGGCGTTCACCTCCTCGCCGTCCTGCGACTACTGCTTCGGGCGGATCGCCACCATGACCGCCGGGCAGAAGGCAGTTTCGACCGGCACGCTGAATGTGCCGGGCCGGATGGGCAGTCCGGACAGCCAGATCTTCCTGGTCAATGCGGCCGCCGTTGCGGCGGCTTCCATCGAGGGGAAGATCGCCGACCCCCGTAAATATCTCTGAGGGAGCGCAACCATGGCACTCGCCAACCTCAAGGGCCGCGTGGCCTGGATTTTCACCGAGGAAAACTTCGACGTCGATCTCATCGTCGGCGTGAAGAACATCAAGATCACCGATATCAACGAGTTGGCGAAGGCGGCGATGGAGGCGTACGATCCGGATTTCGCCTCCCTGGTGCGCAAGGGCGACCTGATCGTCGGTGGTGGCAATTTCGGCTATGGGCATCCGCATTATCCGCCGCTGCGGGCGCTGGCGCATCTGGGGTTGCGCGGCATCATCGCCGAGAGTTTCTCGCCGGGGTTCTGGCGCGGGGAGATCAGCATGGGCACGCCGCTGGTGTCCTGCCCGGGGATTCTCGCCGCGGTGAGCCGGTGGGACGAGGTTGAGGTGGACTGGGACGCCGGGGTGGTGCGCAACCTCACCACCGGGACCAGTCTGCCGTTCGAGCCGCTCAGCCTGGCCGACCACGCGATGGTGGAAACCGGCGGCCTGGTGCCGTATCTCAAAGCGCAAATGCAAACCGCCTGATCAGCGATATAACGGGAGAGCTCCAATGAAACAGCGTAAATGGTTCCGCGAACGCCTCGCCTCCGGCCAGACCATCTTTTCGGCCGGCGCCTATGACGCGCTCAGCGCCAAGCTGATCGAGGCCGCCGGCTTCGATGCGCTGCTGACCACCGGGTTCGGCATTTCGGCCAGCCATCTCGGGCAGCCCGATGTCGAGCTTTACACCATGACCGAGAACCTCAACGTGGTGCGCCATATCGCCAATGCGGTGGACATCCCGGTGGTGGCGGACTGCGACACCGGATATGGCAACGCGATCAATGTGATGCGCACGGTGCGCGAGTTCGAGCAGGCCGGGGTTTCGGCGATTATTCTTGAGGACCAGGTGGTGCCGAAGCGCTGCCCGGCGATTGCCAACCGGGTGGAGGTGATCCCCCGCGCCGAGGCGGTGGCGAAGATCAAGGCCGCGGTGGAAGCCCGGCGGGACCCCGATCTGGTGATCATCGCGCGGACGGATGCGGACAGCGAGGAAGAGTCGATCGCGCGGGCCCAGGCCTATATCGAGGCCGGGGCGGACATGATCCAGCCGATCAGCAAGACCTTCAAGGACGCGGCGGGGCTGCGCCGGATGAAGGCCGCGGTGAGCAAGCCGTTGTCGTTGCAGGTGCTGGGCTGGCTGGAGAAGGATCTTTCGGCCGATGACCTGCGGGAAATCTCCGGCATGTCGACGTTCCCGCTGGTGCCGCTGATGACGGTGGCGCTGGCGTTGCAGCAGAACCTGGCAGCACTGGCCGCCGCCAAGCATGCCGGCAACCTGCCGCTGCCGCTGATGGACCACAAGAAGTTCGCTGACGTGCTCGGGTTCGCCCGCATCACCGAATTGCAGCATCGCCTGTTGCCCGAGGCGCCGGATTTCCTGAAGTCGGCCGCCGAGTAGCATTCAAGACAATATAAACGGAGGAAACATGACTCGTATTCTTGGCGCGGCGCTGGCCGCTGCCCTGTTTGCCGTGCCCGCACTCGCAGCCCCGCTGGAGCCCGGCGAATACAAGGTGGGGTTCGTGTCCGAGGTGACCGGGCCGATCGCGTTTGCCGGCAATTCGTTCCTGCGCGGCGGGCAGTTGGCGGTGGATGAGATCAACGCCGGGGCCGCGATGGGCGCCGGGGCGAAGATCGCCATCATCGACAAGGACAGCGGCAGCGATCCGGCGCGCTCGATCCAGAACACCAACCAGTTCATCGCCGATCGGTCGGTGGTGGCGGTGACGTGCTGCATCCTGTCGGGCGTGGCGAACGCGGTGAAGCCGGTGGTGAAGAACGCCAAGATCCCGCTGATCATCCATGGCGCGACGCTGCCGGGGCTGGCCGAGCCGCCGATGGTCTACAGCATGACGGTGCTGCCCGGGCCGAAGGATACCGCGACGGCGGTGGCGGTGGCCAAGGCGATCCAGCCGAAGAACGCGGTGTACTTCCTTGCCGCTGACAACGATGCCTTCAAGGGCCGCATGATGGCCTCGCAGAAGGCGCTCGAAGGCATGGGCGTGGCGACCGGCGGGACGGTGAATGTGCTGACCGCCGATACCGACTTCACCGCCGCGGCGACGCAGGCGATGGGCCTGAAGCCCGACGCGATCCTGCTCTACACCACGCAGGCGCCGGCGGTGGGCATCATCGCGGCGCTGCGCCAGCGCGGGTTCACCGGCATGATTGTCGGCAATGACGTGCTGTCACCCGATACGGTGTTCAAGAAGTTGGGCCCGGCCGTGGTGGGGGTGCCGTTCCCGATCAGCTTCTCGCCTGATCTCGCCAAGACGGATGTCGCGAAGTCTTTCGTGGCGGCGTACCAGAAGAAGTTCAGCGCGGCGCCGGATATCTACTCGGCGCAGGGCTATGCGGCGATCTGGTTCGTGGCGCAGGGGCTGAAGGCGGCCGGCGGCAAGCCGTCGCGCGAGGACCTCGCGGCGGCGCTGGCCACCCAGAAGGAGGTTGAGCACAACGTGTACGGCGGCGAGCCGATCACGGCGGGGCAGATCGACACCACGGATACCCTGATCGTGGCGTGGAATGCCGAGGGCAAGGTTGTGCCCTGGACCGGCAAGTAAGCGAAGCGGC
>CAIMWH010000357.1 GCA_903845065.1 uncultured Rhodospirillales bacterium
ACCAGGCGGAGCAGGGCGAGGCCTCGGCCTCGAGCGGCACCAGCTCGACCGGCACGGCGCTGGCGTGGTGCGCCAGGCGAAGCGGGCTGAGGCCCCGGCCTCGATCGGCACCACCGCCACCGGCGAGGCGCTGGCGTGGTGCACCAGGCGGAGCGGGGCGACGCCTCGGCCGCGATCGGCACCTATCCCACCCCCGCGCGCCGCCGCATCTCCCCAAGCACTTCCCTGGAAATCCCCGACGGCTTCGGCTCGATCACACGAACCGCGGCGATCTGCTCTTCAACCGTCCGTGCCGGGCCATGCGGCGCCGTCCTGGGGCTGCCGCGCGACCGGCCGGACAGCGACGCCACCACGCTGCCGACAACCGCCGTGGCGCTGCTCGGGAGAGGCTGCGGCGGCCATGGCGGGGCAATGGGCGAGGCCTCGCCAACCGCCGCCGGCACGAGGCAAGCCGGCTCGGCATCAGAAGGAAATCGTAAATCTTTCTTCTCTGTCTTGTCCTGTCCTGTCCTGTCAGAGCGGACAGGCGGCGGACCGTCCACGGCCTGTCCGCCGTCCGTCGTCAGCCCGTCCCATGGGACACCCGCCGGACCATCCGCGTCCTGTCCCTGGCCATCGGGCCACCGCTTCGCCCGCTGCGCCGCCTTGCGCTCGCGGTCCCTGCGCCGCCGTTCCCATGCGTCCTGCGCCTCGGCCGCGATCAATGGATGGTACAGCCGGCCGTCGTCGCACTCCACGAACCCATGCAGCGCGACGGTGCGCACCTTCTTCCACCCGCGCATATCGCTGCCAAAATCGGCCATCCGCGCCAGGTCGAAGTCATCGTTTGGCAGGCTGCCAGCAGGCCGCTGTTGCCATGCCTCCCACCACAACTTGATGGCGGCGAGTCCGGCTCGTGGATCGCGCAGGGCGAGCGAATAGAAGCGACTGCCGAACATCCGGCCATGCAGCGGCATCCATTCCAGCCCGCGCACGTCACAATCTACCGGGGAGAGCGGACTGGTCATGCCGGCCTCCTCACCAGGTCCAGCACCAAGGACCATATCACGCAGTCCACGATGGAGCCGCCGGGAGGGTCATCACCGTAGAACGCTCGGACGATCTCTGCCTTCGCGCGCAGCCCATCCGTAGTACGCGCAGGAAGGGCGGCGATTTCATCCGCGCGCCCAGCCTGAACGTCCTCCAGCCTGCACCCCTCTTCAAACAGGAGGTTCGCGCGTTCATCGAGCCCGCCTTCTTCGGCGGCGAATTCGTCTCGTGTCAGCCTGTCCTGCAATTCCTGTGCTTTGAGAAACTCGGCCGCACGGGCCAGCAGCTCGCCGTCCAGTTCCTCGGCCTTGGCCTCGCCGGCGGCGAAGGCGGCGACCAGCAGCAGGGACGATCCGGCCCCCATCAGATCGCGGAGGTTCATGACTCGTCCCCCTCAAACGCCTTGATGGCGAGGCGGCCTTCGTGGCTCAGATCGCCGGCGAAGGATTCGAGGGCCGCAAGGTCATCGTCGCGGGGTTCAGAGTCCCGTAGCATCCGGCGCAATCCGCAGATCGCGAGGTCAAGCACGATGGCGTGGTCGACCATTTGATACAGCACCTTATCGAGGGCGAGGATGGCCTTGCGGTCTGCGGCAGCCCGTTCGGCCGGGGTAAGGTCGGGCACACAGCCTGCCTGTGTGATCGGCGCCACATGCGGCGCGGGCGGCGGCGTGCTATCGGTTCGGTCAGCCTTGGGCATGGGTTCACTCCGTGCGTTGGGTTAGGCCGGGCGCGTGGATTCCAGCCACGCACTCGGCCGCTTGCGATTGGCGATAAGTTCGCTACACTGTCGCCACTTGGTGACAAAGGTCAAGAGACATCGCCACATGGTAGCGAACTTCACATGACGCCAGCGCAATGCCGGATGGCCCGCGCCGCCCTCGGCCTCGGCGTTCGCGAGGTTGCCGCGTTGGCAGAAGTGTCGACGAACACGATCACGCGCCTTGAGCGGGGAGACGCTCTATATCCGCGCACCGTCGAGGCGATCCGCGCAGCCCTGGAAGTCGCTGGCGTCGAGTTCATCCCCGAAAACGGCGGCGGGCCCGGGGTGCGGTTGAAGAAGGCAGGGGCATGACGCGGCGGGCCAACGTTGTCCGCATCGCGTCCGACGTATGCGTCGCCGTCGCGGCGATCACCGTGGCGGTTCTGGCAGTGGTCTATCTGCCTGAATTGAACAAGCCAGCGATACCCGAGGCGGCAATAGGCTTTTCCCGGGCGGAGTTCATCACCATCATACTCTCAGCGGTGACGGTGGTATTGACGGCGCTGACGCTGGTTTTGGCTGTCGCCGGCGCGATCGGGTATGTCACTATCCGCGACGCGGCGCGCGATCGGGCGGGCGAGGTGGCAGGCGGGGTGGCAGCGCGCGTGGCCACCGAAATCGCGACAGGCATTGCCGCCCGGACCGCGGAGACGATGGCGAATCAGGTGGCGGGACGTGACGAAGAAGCCGGCGATGATATCGCAAAGGCAGCAGGGGAAGACGATGGCAACACTCATTGAAGACAGATCGCCGATCGAGATTGCCGCCCCGTTCCTGTCGAGCGCGCCGGTCGATCTTGAGGGTTTGGCGCAGGCGCTCGGCATTGCGGTTGTGCGTGATTCCTGGATGGAGTCAGAAGTCGCCGGCAAGATCGAGCGGCAGGGTTCGGGCTACCGGATCACGGTGAACGGGAGCGAGAACGCGCGCCGGCAGCGCTTCACGCTGGCGCATGAGCTGGCGCACTACATCCTGCATCGGGATCTGATTGGCGACGGCATCACGGACAGCGTGATGTACCGGAGCAGCATGAGCGACGATATCGAGCGCCAGGCCAACCGCTTCGCCGCTGATCTGCTCATGCCAGCCGGGCTCGTGCGACAGAAATTCCGATCATTCAGCCGGGCGATTGCCGAACTGGCGGCGGTGTTCGACGTATCGACCGAGGCAATGCGCATCCGGATGAAGGACTTGCGCTTGGGGGCGTGAACGCCGTTTACGGTCCGCGACCTTCGGGCCGCGCCGGGCATGGACGACCTGTCTTCGGGCAGGCCGGTCTTGGGCCAGGATGACGGAAAGCTCTTCGGGACCGCCGAAGCCCGATCAGCGATGGCGGGGCTTTGCCGTTTCTGGAGCAATAGTTACCATCCGCTCCGCCCTGGAAGCCGGCGGCGTCGAGTTCATCGCCGCGATCGGCACCGCCGCCGCCGGCGAGTTATTGGCGTGGCGCGCCAGGCGGAGCGGGGCTAGGCCTCGGCCGCGATCGGCACCACCACCGCCGGCGAGGCGCTGGCCAGGTGCACCAGGTGGAGCAGGGTGACGCCTCGGCCGCGATCGGCACCAGCTCGACCGGCGACGCGCTGGCATGGTGCACCAGGCGGAGCGGGGCGAGGCATCAGCCGCGATCGGCACCACCACCACCGCCGGCGAGGCGCTGGCATGGTGCACCAGGTGGAGCTGGGCTAGGCCTCGGCCTCGATCGGCACCAGCTCGGCCGGCGAGGCGCTGGCGTGGTGCGCCAGGCGAAGCGGGCCGAGGCCCCGGCCGCGATCGGCACCACCGCCACCGGCGAGGCGCTGGCGTGGTGCACCAGGCGGAGCAGGGCGACGCCTCGGCCTCGATCGGCACCACCGCCACCGGCGAGGCGCTGGCGTGGTGCACCAGGTGGAGC
>CAIMWH010000358.1 GCA_903845065.1 uncultured Rhodospirillales bacterium
CCTTGGCACGGGCGATCTGCTCGTCGAAGGCGCGGACCGCAGCCTCCTTGTCGGTGTAGTCGACCTGCTCGGCTTCGGAGAGGGTGGGCTGCTCGGCCAGCACCTTGAAGGCGTCGAACGCGGCAGCGCGCTGCTTGCGGAGGTCCGCCAGCTTGGGGGTCATGGTGAGTTCCTTGGAATGGGGACCAGCCGTTGCCCAAACGGCGATTGGGGCATCCGGGTCACCCCGGTATCGGGTCAGTCGATGGTGGCGAGTTCCAGCACGGCAACTCGCCGGCGACGGTAATCGAGGCTCAGGCCGCGGCCATTGGCGGCGCCGCCGGCGTCATCGGTGCCGTCGCTGGTCTGGATGTCGGTGGTATCGGTGTCGGTGCTGTCGATGAACTCGCGTAATTCGCAACGGGCGTCGTCGATGCTGCCGTGGATGGCTTCCAGCGCGGCGCGATTGGCCTGCGACAGCACCTTGCCGGCGCGAACCTCCCCATCATGTGCCCGCGCCGTGACAACGGCACCGGTATCGGCGGGGACGCTGACGAAGGAGCATTCCAGCAACTCCCAGCCGGTGAACCGCTGCCCGCCGCGTGGCCTCGCCGGATCGAGCGGCTCGCCCTCGGTCGGCTCGAAGCCCACGCTGACCGCACCGATGACGCCGCTCTTGACCAGCCCGCGGGTGCGGTCGGCGACCTCGGAGATACCCAACGGAGCGAAGCGGACCCGCGCGATGATCTTGTCGCCGTCGACCCGCACGCCCTCGGCCGTGCCGACGGGCTGGCCGGGATCATGCTGCCACAGCACCACCGGGTTGGCCCGGTATTGCGTGAGATCGGCACCGCCGGGCACCAGGATGTGGCCATCGCGGGCGATGGCGCCGGTGGACATCACCACCTCGACCTCGTCGTCACCGATCTCGATGACCTGGCTCGGGAGCAGCTTGCGGATCATCGACATCACGCGTAGGCCGCCGCACCAGCGGCCACCAGCGCGTCAGCCTCGGCCTTGTGCAGCGTCAGGACCGTGCCGCTCGGGTGCGTCCGTGGAAAGTCGAGCGACGCCGCCGCCGCACCGGTGAAGCCCGGTGCCGCCGGTGTTCCGGGCTGCCGCGCCCGGACATAGCTGGCCGACAGCATCACCTTGACCGCCGCCGCGCCGTGGTCGATGCGCGCCAGGTCGACATAGATCGTCGTGCCGCCCACGCTGCCGTGGGCGACGTTCTTCACGTTGTTCGCCATAGTCTGCTCCTGGCGTTCGGGACGCGCATGCGTTCCACGCGCTTGAAAAATGGTCGGTAATGCCCGATATCTTGCTTGGTATTACCGGAGGTGGCGATGGCGACCCATGTGACGAGCAAGGGCCAGGTGACGATCCCCAAGCCCGTGCGGGCCATGATGGGGATTACCACCGGCAGCGCGGTTGAATTCACCCTCGACCAGGATGGCCGGGTGATCCTGACGCTCGCGGCCTCTGCACAACCAGCCCCAAGCCGATTTGCGCGGCTGCGTGGTCGTGCCGGACAGGGCATGAGCACCGACGAGATCATGCAACTGACACGCGGCGAGGTGGGTGAACCCGAGTGATCCTGGTCGACACCAATGTGTTGCTGGACATCGCAACCAACGACGCCCGCTGGGCCGATTGGTCCATCCGCCAGTTGGAGGTGGCGGCGTTGCGGGGAAGGGTGGTGGTGAACGATATCGGCTATGCCGAGTTTTCCGTGCGGTTTGAGCGGATCGAAGCGGTTGACGCCTTCATCGATGAAGGTGGCTTCCATTTGGAGGCCACGCCGCGAGCCGGGCTGTTCCTGGCAGGCAAGGCTTTCGCAGCCTACCGGGCCCGTGGTGGAACGCGCTCCGGCGTGCTGCCGGACTTCCTGATCGGCGCGCACGCTGCGGTCGCCGGATATGACCTGTTGACCCGCGATGCAGCGCGTTACCGGACTTATTTTCCATCGGTGCGACTGATCGTCCCCTCCCCCTGATTGGGTCCGATGGCGAGGCGTGAGGCGCGTTTCTGTCCATGGCCTGTCCAAGTTTCCACACGTTGTTCGCCATTGTCCTCTCCTACCCCTCCGGGGCCGCGTCATCGGCACCGCCCGACGCTGCGCCATCGACCGGCCCTTGCCCGTCTTTCGGACGGCCCGCGCCGTCGGCCGCCTGGCCGTTCATGTTGCTGCCGAGGGCGGCCATGTTCACCGGCTGCATCAGCACATCGCCGCCCGGCACCGCCGGCAGGCGCTCGGCGCGGCGGAACTCGTTGGTCGAGATCAGGCCGGACAGCTTGCCGATGCGGCCGAGATTGTAGCGGGTGAGCGGGTCGGCTCGCAGCAGCGCGTCCTCGTTGAGGTCGAGTTCGAGACCCTCCTGGTCGAGATCGAACACCTGCTCGAACTTCTGCTCGATCATGTCGAGCAGCGGCGAG
>CAIMWH010000359.1 GCA_903845065.1 uncultured Rhodospirillales bacterium
ACGGGGTCGTCGGTGCGGCCGAGGCTGTCCTCGTCGACGTTGCCGGCGGTCTCGGTTTCCTCTTCGTCGGCCTTCTCGGCCTTGGCGGCGGGCGCCTCGCCTTCCTCGGCTTCCTCGGCCTCCACCACCTGGATGCCCATTTCGGACAGCCCGGCCATCACGTCCTCGATCTGGTCCGAGCTGTTCTGCTCGGGCGGCAGCACCGCGTTCAGTTCATCGATGGTGATGTGGCCGCGTTCCTTGCCCCGCGCGATCAGCCGCTTGACGGCGGCGGACTGGATATCGAGCAGCGAGGTATCGGCGTCCTGCTCGGTCGCAGCGGCGTCTTGGGTGGTGGCCGGCTTGGTTGCCATCGATCAGATCACTCCGAAATACAGGTCATTAGCGGACGGGCGGTTAAACATCAGGCCTCGGTCTCGCTTTCCATCTCGCCCGTGCGCAGGGCGTTGAGCGCCTCGCGAAGCGCCACGAGTCGGCGCTCCGTCGTCGTGTCGGCCAGGCGCTGGAAGTCCACCATCGCGTTGGCGACCTCCTGTTCCAGTCGGCCGGGATTCATCAGTCCAAAAAAATGCCACCAACCCGCCTCGGCTTCCGCCGGCATGGCATCCGGCGAGGCGCAGGCCGCCAGCGGTACGGGCACCGCCGAAAGGGCCTGCGCAGCATCCGCCGCCAAACCGGTCGCGTGCAGGTGGGTCATCAGGGCCGCCGAGTCAAGCGTCTCGGCCGAACTTCCCCACATTAGAATCGCACTTCGCAGCCGATCGAGCGCTTCGGACAGCATAACGGTGCCAAAAGCCTCCTCCACATCGTGCAGCAGGCCGGGATGGCGCAGCAGGATGGCGACGAGATGGCGGGCCCGTTCGGCCGTGGCGGTGGCCGGTGTGGGAGTCGGGCGGGCCTGGGTGAAGGGGCGGGGCGGGGCCGGCTGACCCATCCGGCGCGGGCCGCTGCCGTCCCGCTTGCCCATCATCGGGCGCGGGCGGCGCTCCTTGAAGCGGTCGAGCAGCATGGAGCGGTATTCGTAGCCGAGCGACTTGTCGCCGATCCGCCCGGCGGCCTCGATGAGGCGGGTGCGGAAGGCGGCGCGGCTTTCGGGGCTGCTGTCGTTGACCCCCTCATGCATGAGGTCGAACAACGCATCGCCGAGCGGGCGGGCGGCATCGAGGATGGCCTGGAACCCGGCCGGGCCCTGGCGGCGCACGAGGCTATCGGGGTCCTCGCCGGGCGGCAGGGTGGCGAGCTTCAGGCCGCGCTCGGGGGTGAGGTGGGGAAGTGCCAGTTCCACCGAGCGCACCGCGGCGCGCGCGCCGGCGGCGTCGCCGTCAAAGCACAGCACCGGCACCGGGGAGAGGCGCCACAGTACGTCGAGATGTTCCTCGGTCAGCGCGGTGCCGAGCGGCGCCACCGCGGCCTTGAAGCCGGCCTGATGCAACGCGATCACATCCACATAGCCCTCGACAACCGCCACCGTGCCGCCGCCACGGGCGCCCTCGCGGGCACGCTCGATGGCGAACAGGGTGCGGCGCTTGGAGAACAGCGCGGTTTCCGGCCCGTTGACATATTTCGGCTGGCCGTCCCCCAGGATGCGGCCGCCGAAGCTGATGGCGCGGGCCTGACGGTCGCGAATGGGGAACATTACCCGGTTGAAGAACAGGTCATAGGCCGGGCGGCCCTCCTCCGCCGGCCGCATCAGCCCGGCCTCGATCAGCATTTCGGGCGGCACCTCCTCGCGGGCGAGTTCGGCGGCGAGTGCCCCCCTGCCCTCGCCCGACCAGCCCAGCCCGAACGCCGCGATGGTGTCTTCGGTGAGCCCGCGGTTGCGCAGATAGGACAGCGCGCGGGCACCCTCGGGCAGATAGAGCCGGCGGCGATAGGCCTGGCAGGCGGCTTCGAGCACGCCGTGCAGATCCAGCCGGCGGCGTTCGGCCGCCGCCGCCTGGGGCGAGGCCTTCGGCACTTCCATGCCGGCCTCGGCGGCGAGTTGCTGCACCGCCTCGGGGAAGCTGGCGCCTTGGCTCTGCATGACGAAGCTGACCGCATCGCCATGCACGCCACAGCCGAAGCAGTGGAAATGGTCATCGTAGACGTAGAAACTCGGCGTCTTCTCGCCGTGGAACGGGCAGCACCCCTTCCACTGCCGGCCAGAGCGGGCAAGCTTCACCCGACGCCCGATCACCGCCGAAATCGGGGTGCGCGCACGTAGTTCGTCGAGGAAGCCGGCCGGCAGCGCCATCAGCGCATCACATCGCGAGGTGCTGTTTGACCAGCGGACCGGCCTTGGACATGTCGAGGCTGGCGGCGTGTTTCGCCCTCAGCACCGCCATCACCTTGCCCATGTCCTTGATGCCCTGGGCGCCAGTTTCGGCGATGGCCGCCAGCACCGCCTCGGAGACCCCGGCCTCGTCCATCTGTGTGGGCAGGAAGCTTTCGATGATGGCGATCTCGGCTTCCTCCTTCGCGGCGAGTTCCGGCCGGTTGCCCTGGCGGTAGAGGTCCACGCTCTCGCGGCGGGATTTCACCATGCCGCGCAGCATGGAGAGGATGTCCTCGTCGGGCACCGCGGTGATGCCCTTGGGGCGGGCAGCGATGTCGGTGTCCTTCAGTTTCGCGGTGATCATGCGGATGGCCGAGACGCTCGCCGCATCCTTGGCGATCATGGCCGCCTTTAGCCGGGCGGTGAATTCGTCGCACAATGCCATGTGACCCTCCGTAAAAAAGACCCTCTATAATAGAGGATGCGCCGCGATGGGAGTTGGGAATTGATTTCCCAGACATGCCTGGGTTGCCTTGTGATGGGAAATTTCTTCCCATATGTTCGTCTCATGACCGTAGATGACATCATCGACCGCATCGGCGGCCCGGACGCGACCGCGAACCTTCTCGGCGTTGGCACCGAGGCGGTGCGCAAATGGCGCCAGACCCGGGTGATCCCCGCTCGCCACTGGCCAGCCATCATCGCCGCCACCGGCCTTTCGCTTGACGCCCTCACCGGCCGCCCCACCACGGAGACGCGTTCCGCCATGCAAGACCCCGATGCCGCGCCGGAAGGCGCCACCGCAGCCCTGGTTCTGGCCGATGGCAGCGTGTTCTGGGGCCGCGGCTTCGGCGTCCACACCACCGCCTGCCCGGTTGGCGAGGTGTGCTTCAATACCGGGCTGACCGGGTATCAGGAAACCCTGACGGACCCCTCCTACGCCGGGCAGATCATCACCTTCACCTTTCCTCATATCGGCAATGTGGGGGTGAACCCTGAGGATATCGAGGCCACCTCCATCGCCGCGCGCGGATTGGTGGTGAAACAGGATGTCACCGAGCCCTCCAACTGGCGCTCCGCCCAGCACCTGCACGCCTGGCTGCTCGCCCAGGGCAAGACCGGCATCGCCGGCATCGACACCCGCGCGCTGACCGCCCGCATCCGTGATGGCGGCGCGCCGACCGGGGTGATCGCCTATCCGGCCGATGGGGCGTTCGACCTCGCGGCGCTGACCGCGCAGGCGGTGGCGTGGCCGGGGCTGGAGGGCATGGACCTCGCCAAGGAAGTGTCCTGCACCCAGTCCTACGGGTGGGACGAGGCGGAGTGGGCGTGGCCGACCGGCTTCGCGCACCAGACCGCACCGATCCATCACGTCGTCGCCGTCGACTATGGGGCCAAACGCAATATCCTGCGCTGCCTGGCCGCCGCCGGCTTCCGGGTGACGGTGGTGCCGGCAACCGCGACGGCTGCCGAAATCCTGCAACATCAGCCCGATGGCGTGTTTCTCTCCAACGGCCCCGGTGATCCCGGGGCCACCGGCGTGTATGCGGTGCCGGCGATCCAGGGCGTGCTGGCGGCGGGCAAGCCGATCTTCGGCATCTGCCTCGGGCACCAGTTGCTGGCCCTGGCGTTGGGCGCCAAGACCTACAAGCTCGCCCGCGGCCATCGCGGCGCCAACCAGCCGGTCCAGGACCTCACCACCGGCAAGGTGGAGATCACCAGCCAGAACCACGGCTTCGCGGTGGATGTGACGAGCCTGCCGGACGGCGTGTCGGTAACCCACACCAGCCTGTTCGACGGCTCCAACGAGGGCATCGCCTGCCCGGCCAAGCGCTGCTTCTCCGTGCAGTACCACCCCGAAGCCAGCCCCGGCCCGTCCGACAGCCACTATCTGTTCCGACGCTTCGTCGACCTGATCGAGCGCCAGCCGGCCTGATGGACGCGCGGGCCGCGCTGCTGGCGGCGGCGGCGCGCCGGGTCTCGGCGGATAGCGCCGAGGCTGGCATGGCCGCCATCGGGCTCGATCCCGCCATCGGCCACCCCGCCCTCGCCGCCCTGCTGGCCGAGGGGCTGATCCGCGAGCCGCTGCGCCTCGAAGCGGGCAGCCTGCACTGCACCTGGCGCCTTGAACTGACCCCATCCGGCCGCGACGCGGCCCGCACGTTGACTGGAGCCTGACCATGCCGAAGCGGACAGACATCAAGAGCATCATGATCATCGGCGCCGGCCCGATCGTAATCGGCCAGGCCTGCGAGTTCGACTATTCCGGCGCCCAGGCCTGCAAGGCATTGCGCGCCGAGGGCTACCGGGTGGTGCTGGTGAACTCCAACCCCGCCACCATCATGACCGACCCCGGGCTGGCCGACGCCACCTACATCGAGCCCATCACGGTGGAGATGGTGGAGAAGATCATCGCCAAGGAGCGCCCGGACGCCCTGCTGCCCACCATGGGCGGGCAGACCGCGCTCAACACCGCAATGCAACTCGAAGCGGCCGGGGTGCTGAAGAAGTACAACGTCGAACTGATCGGCGCCAAGGCGGACGTGATCGATCGCGCCGAGGACCGGCTGAAGTTCCGCGATGCGATGGCGGAAATCGGCATCGAGAGCCCGCGCAGCTTCATTGCCCACACCATGGCCGAAGCCCGCGTGGCGCTGGCCGAGATCGGGCTGCCCGTGGTGATCCGCCCCTCCTTCACGCTCGGCGGCACCGGCGGCGGCATCGCCTACAACCGCGAGGAGTTCGAGCAGATCGTCACCGGCGGGCTCGATGCCTCGCCCACCACCGAGGTGCTGATCGAGGAGAGCGTGCTCGGCTGGAAAGAGTACGAGATGGAGGTGGTGCGCGACAGCGCGGACAACTGCATCATCGTCTGCTCCATCGAAAACGTCGATCCGATGGGCATCCACACTGGGGACTCCATCACCGTCGCCCCGGCGCTGACGCTGACCGACAAGGAATATCAGCGCATGCG
>CAIMWH010000360.1 GCA_903845065.1 uncultured Rhodospirillales bacterium
GCCGCCGCGCCGCTGGCCGGATTCCACTGCCCATTCTTCTTGAGCGCGTCCGCCACTTCCTTCGGCATGTAGGTTTCGTCGTGCTTGGCCAGCACTTCGGAGGCGAGGAAGGTGCCATCCGGCCGGAGGGCGCCGAGGGCGACGACGCCTTGGCCTTCGCGGAACAGGTCCGGCAGGATGCCGGCGAAATTCACCATCACGCTGCCGTTGCCGTCGGTGATGCGGAACTGTGCGCCGGCCTTGCCGTCGGTTTGGGTGCGTTGCACGGTGCCGGTTTCGACCAGGCCGCCGAGGCGGAAGCTGCGGCCGGGGGCCGGGGCTTTGGTGGCGATTTCGGAGGGCGAGACGAAGAAGGTCAGGTTGTCGCTGAGCGCCGAGAGGGTCAGCCCGACGGCGAGGGCGAGGCAGGCGCCGCAGGCGATGACGAGGAGGAGCCGGCGATGTTTGCGGCTCATGGGTTTGCGCGCGGCGACGGTGGCACTCATGTTCGGTCACGTCCTCGGGGATCGATCGCGGTGAGCTGTCGGCGGGCCCGCCCCATGCGCGCCCATGCCGTAATCCCGTAGGCGGCAACCATGGCCACGGCGAGGCCGTAGGAGGCTATGATATAGGTCAAATGGTCCATCACGCGGCCTCCTGGGCCCGGGCCATGAGCAGCCCGCGGATGCGGCGTTCCATCACCGCGGCGCGCAGGCGGGCGGTGACGATGGCGCCGAAGCCGAGCGAGAAGCCGAGGGCGGAGATCAGCAGGGGCCACATCATGCCCTGGTACATGGTGGGCGCGCTAGTGAACTTGAAGGTGGCGGGCTGGTGCAGGGTGTTCCACCAATCAACCGAGAACTTGATCACCGGGAGATCGACGGCGCCAATGAGCGCGAGGATGGCGGCGGCGCGGTAGCCGCGTTCGGGATTGTCGAAGGCGCGGATGAGGGCGATGTGGCCGAGGTAGAGGAACAGCAGCACCAGCATCGAGGTGAGCCGCGCATCCCACACCCACCAGGCGCCCCACATTGGCTTGCCCCACAGGCTGCCGGTGGCGAGGCAGAGGGCGGTGGCGCCGGCGCCGACCGGGCCGAGTTCGGCGGCTGCCAGATCGGCCAGCGGATGGCGCCAGACGAAGGACAGCACGGCGCAGACGGCGAGGCCGAAGTAGCCGGCGGAGGCGAGCCAGGCGGCCGGGACATGGAGATAGATGATGCGCACCGCGTCGCCCTGCTGCCAGTCGGCGGGGGCGACGAACAGGCCCCAGCCGAGCCCGAGCACGGTGAAGATCAGGCCGCCCCACGTCAGCCACGGCAGGATACGGCCGGACAGGCGCAGAAACTGGCCGGGGTTGGCGAAACGATGCAGGTTGGGGGGCGCCACGCGCGGCTCCTGGGTCAAAGGACTTTGCACCCGGCGCGAACACCGGGGAGAATGGGCGCCCTTATCCCACGCATTCCCACCCGAATCCAAGGACCGCGCCATGCCGTACTGGCTCGTCAAATCCGAACCTGACGCATTCTCCTGGAACCAGCAGGTAGAAAACCGCGTGGAACCCTGGACCGGGGTGCGCAACCACATGGCGAAAAACAACCTCAAGGCCATGCAGGTAGGGGATCGGGCGTTCTTCTACCACTCCAATATCGGCAAGGAGGTGGTGGGCGTGGTGGAGGTGGCACGGGCGGCCTACCCCGATCTGACGATCGAGCCGGGGGAGAAGGGGGACTGGGTGTGCGTGGATATGCGCGCGGTGGCGCCGATGCCGGTGCCGGTGACGCTGGCGGCGCTGAAGGCCGATCCGCGGTTTGCCGAGTTCGCGCTGATCCGGCAGTCCCGCCTGTCGGTGATGGCGGTGAGCGAGGAGCATTGGGGGCTGATTTGCGCGATGGGTGGTTACCAGGAATGAAGCTGCGGTCACTTGGGCCGGTGGCCGATATTCCGGACGGCGGCAGCAAGGGATACCCGGCGGCGGAGGGCGCCTTCACCGGGATATTCGCGGTGCGGCAAGGCGATGACGTGCGGGTGTATGTCAATTCCTGCCCGCATATCGGCGCCCCGCTCGACTGGGCGCCGGGGCGGTTTCTCTCGATGGATGGCACGCGGATCATCTGCGCGATCCATGGCGCGGAATTCACCCTCGATGAGGGGCTGTGCACCGCCGGGCCGTGCCTTGGCGATCGGCTGGAAGCGGTTATGATCCAGATCAAGGACGGCGTTCTTCTTGTGCCGGAGGATGCCGGGCTGTAACGGGAACCGCGGGGGGCGGCGCCCGCTCTCGTCATGCGTCCAGGATGGAGTCCGAAATAAAAATGACCGACACCCTCTTCCCGGTAAAGCCGGAGATCGCCGCGGCCGCGTTGGTCGATGCTGCGAAACATGCCGCGATGACCGCCGAGGCCGCCCGCAACCCGGATGCGTTCTGGACGCGCGAGGCCGGCCGCATCAGCTGGATGAAGGCGCCGACCAAGACGCTGTCGGGCGATTTCAACGATGACGTGCGAGTCACCTGGTATGAGGACGGCACGCTGAATGCGTCCGCCAACTGCCTCGACCGCCACCTGGCCACCCGCGGCGAGCAGACCGCCATCATCTGGGAGGGCGATGACCCCGGGCAGAGCAAGCGCGTGACCTATCGCGCGCTGCACGAGATGGTGTGCCGGATGGCCAACGTGCTGAAATCCTGGGGCGTGCAGAAGGGCGACCGGGTTTGTATCTATCTGCCGATGGTGGTGGAAGCGGCCGTGGCGATGCTGGCCTGCGCGCGGTTGGGGGCGGTTCATACCGTGGTGTTCGGCGGGTTTTCGCCCGACAGCATCGCGCAGCGCATCCAGGATGCCGGCGTGCGGGTGGTAATCACGGCGGACGAGGGCCGCCGCGGCGGGCGCAAGGTGCCGCTGAAAACCAATGTCGACGCGGCGCTGAAGCAGTGCCCGGATGTGACGCACGTGCTGGTGGTGCGGGTGACCGGTGGGGACGTGCCGATGGTCGCGGGGCGCGATTATCACGCCGAGCCGCTTTGCGCCGCCGCGTCGCCGATTTGCCCGCCGGAGGAGATGAACGCGGAGGACCCGCTGTTCATCCTCTACACCTCGGGCTCCACCGGCAAGCCGAAGGGCGCGCTGCACACCACCGGCGGCTACATGGTGTGGGCGAGCTATACTCATCAACTGGTGTTCGACTACCGCGAAGGCGAGACCTACTGGTGCACGGCCGACGTGGGCTGGGTGACCGGGCACACCTATATCGTCTACGGGCCGCTCGCCAACGGCGCCACCACGGTGATGTTCGAGGGCATCCCGACCTACCCGGATGCCTCGCGCTTCTGGCAGGTGGTGGACAAGCATCAGGTCAACATCTTCTACACCGCGCCGACCGCCATTCGCAGCCTGATGCGCGAGGGCGAGGCGCCGGTGGAGCGGACGTCCCGCGCGTCATTGCGGGTGCTGGGCTCGGTGGGCGAGCCGATCAATCCCGAGGCCTGGCTGTGGTATCACCGCGTGGTGGGCAGCCATCGTTGCCCGATCGTCGATACCTGGTGGCAGACCGAGACCGGCGGCATCCTGATTTCGCCGTTGATCGGGGCCATCGCGCAGAAGCCGGGCTCGGCGACCAAGCCGCTGCCCGGCGTGTTCCCGCTGCTGGTGGACGCCGAGGGGCGGACGCTGGAGGGCGCGACGGACGGGCTGTTGTGCCTCGAAAAGCCGTGGCCGGGCATGATGCGCACGGTGTTCGGCGATCATGAGCGGTTCATCCAGACCTATTTCTCGACGTTCAAGGGCCTCTATTTCACCGGCGACGGCGCGCGGCGGGATGAGGATGGCTACTACTGGATCACCGGGCGGGTGGATGACGTGATCAACGTCTCCGGCCACCGGATGGGGACGGCCGAAGTGGAAAGCGC
>CAIMWH010000361.1 GCA_903845065.1 uncultured Rhodospirillales bacterium
TCACCCATCACTGCGACATCCTTGAAACCGGGAACGATTCTTTCCGCTTCAAGCAACGCAAAAAACAGGCAAAATCAGGCTGACCAACTGGAAACTTTTGGACGCTGTTACCTGGAAACTATTCAACGCTGATTGACACCCATGCCGTCCCGACGCGGCATGCAGGCGCTTTGGGATGCGCTTCCGCAGCATCCATATGCCCGTCCGGGAGTCGGCCGTTGGTTCCACCATGCTAAGGGTCGTCATCCGCTGTGTCCTCACGCTGTGTCCACACAGCGCGGAACATTCATCAGGAATATCAGGAGATTGGCCTTAGTCCTGCCCAAAAGGCAAGGCTGGTGCCGGGTGAGGGGTTGGTGCGATAATCGGTGCCGGCGAAGATGTGCTTGGGCATCATCGGCACGCCGGTGACGACGAAGGCGAGCAGGAACGGCACGTACGGCTGCTTGAGGGTGAAGCGGGCGGTCAGCGGGTCCAGCGCCTCGGCCTTGTCCACCAGGCTGAACACCGAACGGGCGCGCGAGGACAGGGTCATCGCGAATTCCATCACCGAGAACACCACGTCATCCGCGGTGAAGGGATGGCCGTCGTGGAACTTCACGCCTTCCTGGAGATGGAAGGTGTAGACGAGGTTGTCGTCCGAGATGGTCCAGCTTTTGGCCAGCACCGGGATGGGTTCGAGGCCGGGGGTGTAGGAGATCAGGCCCTGGTAGATCTTGCTGCCCGCCATCAGCGTCGGCCCCTGGCCGTTCACGCCGAGGATGAGGACGGGCGGTTCCGGCGTCAGCAGTGCGGTGAGGGTGCCGCCGCGCTTGGGGGTGATGCCCTGCGCCCGCGCCTCGTCCAGCGTCATCAGCAGCTGGGCGGCCGCCGCAGAGGCGAGCAGGGCGCGCCGGGAGGGGCCGGAGGGGCTGGGCAGCGGGGGGGACGGCAACAGCATACCGGAAATTCCTTTCGCCAGGCACATGAAAGCGGGTGCTTCCCTGGAGACCTAGCAACAACCGCGCCAGACTGGTCGCGGTGTTTCCGGTGTTTTGTTGCGCGGATTTTGCTTCCGTTGCGCGCATATGCCTGCCGTCTATGGCGTCGATCTGGGCATGATTGTACCGTCAGATTCGAATTGCCTCGATAATGGGCAAATTTCCCTGACGTTCAGCCCTTGGCGCAGATCCGGCCGAGCGCCAGCAGGTGGGCGCGGGCGGCCTGCGCGGTCTCGACCTCGATGGCCCGGTAGCGTTCGATGATCGCCTTGCCGGCCGCCGTCAGCGAGGCGCCGCCGCCGCCGTTGCCACCCGCCGCGGTGGCCACCACCGCCACGCCGAGGCTGGTGTTGAGGTCCTCGACGAGTTCCCAGGTGCGCCGGTACGAGATGCCGAGCGCGCGGCCGGCGGCCGAGATGGAGCCCGAGCGCGCGATTTCCTCCAGCACCGCCACCTTGCCGGGCCCGATCCGCGCGCCGGAGGCGAGGTCGATGCGGATGCTGAGGCGGTCGCTGCCGCCGGACGTGGCTTTGGATTGTTGTTGCTTGCGTCGTGCCATGATGGATCAGTGAACCATATCCGCCGCGGCCGGATCAATCGCCGCCCCCCCTGGGCTTGCCCGCGCCGGCCGCCGCCGTCACTCTGCGGCCATAAAACCAACAGGAGACGGAATTGGCCCAGGACATCCCGATCGCCGGCACCGTGCAGCCCGGCTACGAGGCGGTGCGTGACGCCTTCATCGCCAACTTCCATCGCGAGGAGGCCGAGGTTGGGGCGGCAGTCGCGGTTTATGTCGATGGCGCCTGCGTGGCCGATTTGTGGGGCGGCTATGCCGATGCCGCCGGCACCAGGCCGTGGGCGCGCGATACGCTGATCAACGTGTGGTCCTCCACCAAGGGCGTGGTGGCCATCGCGGCGGCCATGCTCGTGGACCAGGGGCGGCTCAGCTATGAGGACCCGGTGGCGAAGCACTGGCCGGAGTTCGCCGCCGGCGGCAAGGGCGCCATCACGGTGGGGCAACTGCTGTCACACCAGGGCGGGCTGAACGGGTTTCTTGAGCCCACCACGGTGGAAGACCTCTACGACTGGACGCTGGCAACCTCGCGGCTGGCGGCGCAGACCCCGTTCTGGACGCCGGGCACCGCTTCCTCCTACCACGCGCTCACCTATGGCTATCTGGCCGGCGAGGTGATCCGCCGCATCACCGGGCAGGATGTCGGCGGCTTCGTGCGCGATGCCATCGCCACGCCGCTGGGGGCGGATTTCCACATCGGCCTGCCCGTGGCGCATGACTGGCGGGTGGGCGAGATCGTGCCGCCCGGCAACACCACCATCGGCCAGGCGGCGCCCGCCGAAATCCCCGCCCGCGCCACCGTCAATCCGCGCCCCGATCCAACCTCGCCCAACACCCGCCCGTGGCGCGCGGCGCAGATCCCGGCCGCCAATGGACAATCGAGCGCGCATGGGCTTGGCCGCATCTACGGCGCCATCGCCAATGGCGGCACGCTGGACGGCACCACCATCATCTCGCCGGCCGGGATCGACCGGATGCGCGAGATGCGCTTCCCCGGCCCGGACATGCTGCTTGGCCCGCGCCGCTGGGCGGCCGGGGTGTCGCTCAATGTGATGCCGAATTTCGGCCCGCTGCCGGAGACCTTCGGCCATTCCGGCTGGGGCGGCTCCTACGGCTGCGCCAACCGGGAGCGGCGCATCGGCATCGGCTACGTGATGAACCGCATGGGCAGCACGCTGGTGGGCAACCCCCGCAGCAGCAGCCTGGCCGCCGCGGTGTTCTCCGCCGCCGGGGGGTAGGGCCGCGTCCCGCCAGCAGGGACCGCGCCATGGCGCGGTTCTTGCTGGGTGGTAACGCAAACCACACGGGGGCCCGCCATGCTTCGTTTCGCCGCACTCACGTTTGCCGCGCTGCTGGCAGCCTGGCCGGCCGGCGCGCAAACCCTGCGCATCGGGCTCGGCGAGGACGCCGATATCCTCGATCCCACCTTCTCCCGCACCTATATCGGCCGCGTGGTGTTCGCCGGCCTGTGCGACAAACTGTTCGACATCGACAAGTCGCTCAACATCGGCCCGCAGCTTGCCACCGGCTACGAGTGGGTGGACAGCAAGACCCTGCTGATCAAGCTGCGCCCCGGCGTGGTGTTCCATGACGGCGAGAAGCTTGATGCCGCCGCGGTGAAATACAGCCTCGAACGCCATCTCTCGCTGTCCGGCAGTTTCCGCCGCAGCGAGATCAGCAGCCTTGACCGGGTGGAGATCGTCGATCCGTTGACGGTGCGGGCCATTCTGAAGCAGCCGTTCGCGCCCTTCCTCGCCCAGTTGACCGACCGTGCCGGCATGATCGTCTCGCCTCGCGCCGCCGAGGCGATGGGGCGGGATTTCGGACTGCATCCGGTATGCGCCGGCCCGTTCAAGTTCGCCGAGCGGGTGGCGCAGGACCGCATGGTGCTGGACCGCTTCCCCGGCTACTGGAACGCGGGCGCCATCCATTTCGATCGCGTGGTCTACCAGCCCATCATCGAGACCACCACGCGGCTGTCCAATCTCCAGGCCGGGGCGCTCGACATGGCCAATGTCGTGCCGTCCGACGCCGCCGCGGTGCGCCGCGATCCGAAGCTCGATCTCGTGACGTGGGACTGGATCGGCTACAACGGCATCACCATCAACATCGGCAACGGCGCGCGCGCCCAGCGGCCGCTGGGACAGGACAAGCGGGTGCGCCAGGCGTTCGAACTGGCGATCGACCGCAAGGCGATCATCGATGTGGTGTACGAGGGGATGTACAGCCCCACCGCCCAGGCCATCCCGGCCAGTTCGCCCTACTACAGCGCCACGGTGACGCCGCCGGCGCGCGATCCGGCCAAGGCGTGGGCGCTGCTCCAGGCCGCCGGGGTCAGCCTGCCCTACCGGATGGAACTGATGGTCACCAACCTGCCCGATGCCCAGCAGGTGGGCGAGGTGATCCAGTCGATGGCGGCCGAGGCCGGGTTCGAGGTGAAGCTGATCGCCACCGAATCCGCTGCCGCCCTCGCCGCCGCGGCGCGCGGGGAGTTCGAGGCATTCATGCTGTATTGGTCCGGCCGGCCGGACCCGGACGGCAACCTCACCAGCTTCATCCGCACTGGCGGCGCGCAGAACGATGGCCGCTTCGCCAACCCCGGCATCGATGCCCTGCTCGACCAGGCGCGCACCGTGACCGATATCCCGGCGCGGCGGGCGATCTACGAGAAGATGACGCTGGCCTCGGCGGACGAACTGCCGATCATCTATTTGTGGAACCCGAAGTTCACCTGGGGCCTGTCGAAAAAGCTCAGCGGCTTCACCCCGGTGCCGGACGGCATCATCCGCCTGCAGGGCATGGCGCTGGCGAAATAGCCGCCACCGCCGCCGCCACGCAGTCGATATAGCGCACCCCGGCGCGCAGCCGGGGTGCGTAGCCGGCGAGCACCGCGCCGCCGAGGATCAACGCCTCCGCCCCGGCCGCGAGGGCCTGGCGCCCGAGGTCGTCGAATTGGGCGATGAAGGCGTCCGGATCGCGGCGAACATCGAGGCCGGTGGCGTCCAGCGTCCAGACGCCACGGCCCAGCGCGGCGTTGGGGGACAGCGCGATCTGCTCCAGCAGGATGTCCCGCCACGCCGCACCCGAGGTCAGCACCGCGAACGGCACGTCCGCCGCCAGGAAGGACGCCTCGGCGAGCCCGGTGACCGGCACGGCGGTGCGTGCCCGCAACGCCGCCAGCCCGGGATCGCCGAAGCAGCCGAGAATGATGGCGTCCGGCGTGCCGGTGTAGCGGGCGAACGCATCGAGCGTGGCGTCGGCGCCGACGGCGAAGCTCTCGCGGGTTGCGATCACCGGGGCGCCGAAGGCCGCCGTCATCCCGTCCACGATGGTGCCGGCGGGCGCGTGGCGGGTGACTTCGGCCACCAGCGTGTCGGTCATCGCGGCTGTGGTGTTGGGGTTGATCACCAGGATGCGCATCAGCCCGCCTCGGGGAAGCGCTCGATCCAGTGCCGCGCGATGGCGTCGCGGCGGGCGAACCACACGGCGCCGCGATCCCGCATATGGCGCAGCACCCGCTCCAGCCCGGCAATGCGGCCGGCGCGGCCGATCATGCGCAGATGAAGGCCGACGGACAGCATGCGGGTGGCCTCGGCGCCTTCGTCCCAGAGCTGGTCGAACGCGTCGATGACGTATTCGGCGAAGTGGGCGGCGGTGGTGAAGCGCTGCATGCCCTGGTGGAAATGCATGTCGTTGGTATCGAAACTGTAGGGCAGCACCAAATGGTGCCGGCCCTCGACGGGCACGAACACCGGTAGGTCATCGCAATAGGCATCGTTGTCGTAGAGGAAGCCGCCGTGCTCGATCAGCAGGCGGCGGGTGTTGGCGGAGGGGACGGAGCGGGTGTGCCAGCCGATCGGCGGCGTGCCGGCGGCGGCGGCAATGGCCGCCACCGCGCGGGCGATGGTGGCGCGCTCGTCCGCCTCGGCCATGCCGGCGTGGCGCTCCCAGCGCCAGCCGTGGCACGCCACCTCATGGCCGCGCGCCACCGCATCGCGCGCCAGCCACGGCGAGCGGGCGATGGCCCGGCCGCAGGCGTTCAGCGTGGAGGCGGCGCCGTAGGTGTCGAGCAGCTTCATGATCCGCCAGTAGCCGACGCGGGTGCCGTATTCGAAATGGCTGTCCCGGCACGGGTCGGGGAAGCCCTTCACTTCGTCGGTCACCTCGTAGACCGCCTCGTTGCGCTCATCGCCGTCGACGAGGGACAGTTCCGCGCCCTCCTCGACATTCACGACGAACGACACCGCCACTCGTGCGCCGCCGGGCCAGGCCGGTGGTGGCGGATTGGCGCCGTGTCCCAGGAAATCGCGCATCATACCCCCGCCATTCGGTTCAGCCCCACCATGCGGTCCCCCGCGATCAGCATCAGCACCGTCAACCCGATGATGATGCTCGATACCGCCGCCACCGTCGGATCGGGCGACTCGCCGAGATATTGCAGCAACTGGATCGGCAGGGTGCGGTGATAGACATCGGTGAGGAAGATCGACACCGGATAGTTGTCCACAGAGGCGAGGAAGCCGAACAGCCCGCCGGTGATGAAGGAGGGCGCCAGGACCGGCACCATCACGCCGAGGATAGCGCGGGGGTAGGACAGGCCGAGGGTGCGGGCGGCGTCGATCAGGGCGAAATCGAAGCGTGCCAGCCCGGCGGTGAGGGTGCGCATCACGAACGGCAGCACGATCACCACATGGGCCAGCAGCAGGCTGGGCAACGCCTCGCGCAGCCCGATGGCGCGGAAATACTGCAACATCGCGATGCCCAGCACGAGGCCGGGCAGCATCAGCGGCGAGACCAGGAACGTCGCGATGGCCTCCCGCCCGGCAAAGCGGCCACGCACCACGGCGATGGCGGCCAGCGTGCCCAGCACCAGGGAAATCGCGGTGGCCACCGTCGCCACCTCCATCGTCAGCACCACGGCTTCGACCAGGCCATCGAGCCGGCCGACCCGTTCGTACCAGCCGAGGGTCAGCCGCCCGTTGGGCAACTGGAACACCGGCGAGGGGGAGAGCGAGACCAGGATGGTCACCACCAGCGGCGCCAGCAGGAACACCACGGCACCGGCCAGCATGGCCCAGGCCAGCACGCGCCCGGCAGCGCGGATCATGCCGCCTCTCCTTTTCGGCCGAGCCACGTGCTCGCCACCACCACCAGGATGGACAGCGCGAGCAGCACCACGCCGGCCACCGAACCGCGCATCGGGTCCTGCAAATAGAGGAAGGAGGTGGCGATCATCACCGGCAGGGTCTGGTAGGCATCGCCCATCAGCAGCGTGGGGATGACGTAGGCGGCAATGGCGAGCGAGAACACCAGCGTGCCGCCGGCGATCACGCCGGGCAGCGTGAGCGGCAGCACCACGCGCAGGAAGCAGTAGAGCGGGCCGCCGCCCAGGGTCGCCGCCGCCTCGGGCAGGCGGGGATCGAGCTGGCGGACGGAGGCGAAAATCGGCAGCACCATGAAGGGCAGGAAGATGTTGACGATGCCGATCAGCAGCCCGGCCTCGGTGAACAGCAACCGCAGCGGGGCGCTGGTGATGCCGAGGCCCATCAGCGCGAGGTTCACCGCGCCGTTCGCGCGCAGCAGCACCGTCCAGCCGAACGCCTTGACGATCACGCTGAGCGACAGCGGCAGCAGCACGCAGGCCACCAGCACGGACTGCACCCAGCCCCGCGTCCAGGCCAGGGCGAAGGCGGCGGGGTAGCCGATCACCAGGCATATCGCGGTGGTCAGCGCCGCCAGCCGCAGGGTGCGCGCCACCACGCCCCAGGCGTAGGCGCTGCCGAGGAAGTCTCGGTAGCCGGCGAGGCTCCAGCCCTGCGCGCCGTGGAAACTTTCCACCAGCAGCAACCCGAGCGGCACCGCGAACAGGCCGAGGCATACCAGCGTGGCCGGGGCCGCCAGCCAGGCGATGCCGAAGCGGCTCATGCCGGCGCCGGGTAGAGCAGGGTGTCCGCCACTCGCCAGGCGATCGGCACCACCGTGCCTGGCTGCGCCGCGGTCGCCTTCCCGGCCGGCAATTCGATGGTGGCGCGATCCGGGCCGGCGAGGGCGCCATGCAGCAGGGATCGGCTGCCGAGGAAGCTGCCGGCGGCGATGGGCAGCGCCACGGCGTTCCACGCGGCATCGGGCGCGGTGCCCAGCACGATGCGTTCCGGGCGTACCGCGACCATCGCCGGCGCGCCCACCAGCATGTGGCCGGGCGCCTCAATCGGCCCGAGGGCAGTGCGCACCAGCACGCTGGCCGGCCGTTCTTCGACCACGTTGCCGTGCAGCACGGTGGCCTGGCCGACGAAATCCAACACGAACGGCGAGGCCGGCTGGTCATAGATTGCCTGCGGTCCCGCGAGTTGCTCGATCCGCCCGGCATTCATCACCGCTACCCGGTCGGACAGGGTGAGCGCCTCCTCCTGGTCATGGGTGACAAAAATCGCGGTCATGCCGAGTTGGCGGAGCAGGGCGCGCAGTTCCACCTGCATGGTCTCGCGCAGCTTGCGGTCGAGCGCGGACAAGGGTTCGTCGAGGAGAACGAGGTCAGGGCTGGTGGCAAGGGCGCGGGCGATGGCGACGCGCTGCTGCTGCCCGCCCGAAAGCTGGGCGATGGCGCGCCCGGCGAGTGGCCCGAGTTGCACCAGGGCCAGGAGTTCCGCCACCCGCGCGGCAATCCCGCCCTTGGCATGCCGCCGCGCCCGCAGGCCGAACGCCACGTTCTCCGCCACCGTCAGATGCGGAAACAGCGCGTAGTTCTGGAACACCACGCCGACATTCCGCCGATGCGGCGCGAGGCCCGCGAGGTCTCGCCCGCCCAGCGTCACCCGCCCTTCGTCGGCGGCGAGCAGGCCAGCGAGGATGCGCAGCAGCGTCGTCTTGCCGCAGCCGGAGGGGCCGAGCAGCGAGACGAACTCGCCGCGCGCCACCTCCAGGCTGATATCGTCGAGCACCCGGGTCTGCCGGAACCGCTTGGCCACGCCCGCGATGCGCAGGTGCCCCGGTTCCGGCGTTGCCATCGGGTTCAGCCCATCACCTGGTTCCATTTCTGGATCCAGGCGTCACGGTTCTTGTTGACGTTGCTCCAGTCCGGCACGAACGGATCGGCCGGCACCACGAAGCCGGCGGGGATGGTGGCGGCGGTATTGGTGGGCAGCACGAAAGATTTCTCGACCAGGATGCTCTGCACCTCGGGGCTGAGATACGCATCGATGAAGGCGTCGGCCATCGCCTCGTTCGGCCCGCCCTTCACCTTGCAGATGCCGGATGGCATGGCGAACACACCCTCCTTCGGGGCGGCGAGGCCCACCGGGGCGCCGGCGGCGGCGCGGATCAGGGTGTAGCTGGAGAATTGCCCGGCCATCAGGGCGGCCTCGCCCGATTCGAGCAGGTTCTCGGCCTGCGGCTGGTTGGTATAGACGGTCAGCACATTGGGCTTCAGGCTCGACAGCTTCTTGAAGCCGGCGTCCATGTCGTACTGGGCGTCCTTGAACGGCTTGCCGGTTTCGAGGTGGGAGGCGACCAGCAGCGTCCACAGCCCCTCGGTGTTCTGCAAGGAGGGTACAATCACCTTGCCCTTGTTGGCCGGGGACCACAGTTCGGCATAGCTCGCCACCCCCTTCGCCGCCGCGCTGTTATAGGCGACGCCGGCCCAGGGCTGCTGGTAGTTGGCCCACGCGCCGTCGAAATGCACCGCCGAGGGCTTGATCTTGGCGAGGTTGGGCACGGCGGCCACCGTCATCTTGGCGATCAGGCCTTCGTCCCAGCCGAGTTGCATGATGGGATCGTCCATCAGCACAACGGACATGCGCGGCGAGGCGCGATCGGCGCGCATTTTTTCGAGGTTCACCAGCGAGCGCGTGCCGTCGAACACCACCTTGATGCCGAGACGCTTCTCGATGCCGGGGAAGACGAATTCCTTCATGTAGCCGGCCATGCCGGCGGCTCCGCCGACCACGAGGTCCTTGGTCTGGGCGCGCACGATGGCGGGGCTGGCCAGCAGCGCGGCACCGGCGGCGGATGCGCGCAGCAAATGCCGGCGGGTTGTGGTTGCAGTCATCGCGAAGGCCCTCCCCATGGAACGGAAGAGGTTTCGCAAGCGGCATGCCACGATTTAAGGCACAAAATCCGCCGCCCTGACGCGGGCGGCTGCACGAAATCGGTGCAGCGCGCCCAACATCAGCGCATTTGTATTGTCAGCTTGAACTGCGGCCGTGGTTCTCGAAGAAATCCCGCACCTTGGCAAAGAACCCGGCGGTTTCTGGGCTGCCCTTCTGATGGCCCTGCGCCTCGCTTTCGAACTGCTCCAGCAGTTCGCGCTGCCGCGGGGTGAGGTGCTGCGGGGTTTCCACCGCGATCTGGATGAACATGTCGCCGCGCTGGTGCGTGCGCAGCACCGAGAAGCCCTTGCCGCGCAGGCGGAACTGCGCCCCGGTCTGGGTGCCGGGCGGGATTTTCACCCGTGCCTTGCTGCCATCGATCGACGGCACCTCGACATCGGCGCCGAGTGCGGCCTGGGTCATGCGGATGGGCACGTGGCACAGGATGTTGGCGCCCTCGCGCTGGAAAATCTCGTGCGGCTGCACGCCGATATGCACGTAGAGGTCGCCGGCCGGACCGCCTGGTCCGCCCGCCTCGCCCTGGCCCGAGAGCCGGATGCGGGTGCCGTCCTCCACGCCGCCGGGGATGTCCACCTGGAGCGAACGCTCGCGCTGCACGGTGGCCGCGCCGCCGCAGATGCGGCAGGGGTTGCGCACCACGCGCCCGGCGCCACCACAGGTCGGGCAGGTCCGCTCGACGATGAAGAAGCCCTGCTGCGCCCGTACCTTGCCGGCGCCGCCGCACCCGGTGCAGGTCTCGCTGCCCTTTTCCTTGGATTCCGAGCCCGTGCCGGCGCAGGCCTCGCAGGCCACGCGCGTCGGCACCCGGATCGTGCGCTTGGTGCCCTTGAAGGCCTCCTCCAGCGTTACCTCGACAGCGGCGCGCACGTCGGCGCCACCGCGCGGCCCGCCGCGACGGCCGCGACCGCCGCCCATGAATTCGCCGAACATCTGGTCGAAGATATCGCCTAGCCCGGCGCCGTCCCCGAAGCCCTGCTGGCCGCCGGCGCCGCCGTTTTCGAACGCGGCATGGCCGAAGCGGTCATACGCGGCGCGCTTCTGGTCGTCCTTCAGCACATCGTAGGCTTCGCTGACTTCCTTGAAGCGCGCCTCGGCGGCGGCATCCCCCGGATTGCGATCCGGATGATACTTCATCGCCATCTTGCGATACGCCTTCTTGAGGTCATCCCCGCTGGCGTCTTTGGCCACACCCAAGGTGGCGTAGTAGTCCTGCTTCGCCATCTCAGCCCTCTTTGATCCAGCCTTTCGCCGGCATCAGAAACACGTCGCGCCCGCCTTCATTGAAGCACGGGCGCGACCGGTTAACCTGTCGAGCCGAAGGTTACGACTTCTTCTTCTTGTCGTCGATCTCTTCGAACTCAGCATCGACAACGTCATCGTCATGCTGGCGCGCGCCGCCCGCCTTGCCGCCCGCGGAGGCACCCGGACCGGCATCGCCGGGACCGGTGGCACCCGCGGCCTGCTCGGCCTTGTAGACGGTTTCGCCGATCTTCATCGCCGCCTGGCTCAGACGCTCGCCGGCCTGCTTGGTCGCCTCGGCGTCACCGCCCTCGATCGCGCTGCGGGCCGCGGCAACCGCCGCTTCCGCTTCGCCCTTGTCCTGCGCCGGCAGCTTGTCACCGTGTTCCTTCAGGCTTTTCTCGACCTGATGGACCATCGCCTCGGTCTGGTTGCGCGCCTCGACCGACTCGCGCTTCTTCTTGTCGGCCTCGGCGTTCGCCTCGGCTTCCTTCACCATGCGCTGGATATCGTCATCCGACAGGCCGCCCGAGGCCTGGATGCGGATCTGCTGCTCCTTGCCGGTCGCCTTGTCACGCGCCTGCACCGAGACGATGCCGTTGGCGTCGATATCGAAGGTCACCTCGATCTGCGGCATGCCGCGCGGCGCCGGGGCGATGCCCTGCA
>CAIMWH010000362.1 GCA_903845065.1 uncultured Rhodospirillales bacterium
CACGGAACAGCCGTGGCGTATCATGTCCATCGGACTGCGCGATTGGGCGCATGGGTCCTAATCAGTGACGGTTGGTATGAGAGGGGGCCTACCGCGACCTTGCAAGGTCACGGTAGGCCCCCTCTCAGTCAGGAAGAGCATTCCTTGCCTAAGTGGAAGAGGTCCAGGGGCTCGGCCCCTGGTGGGGTCGAGGGGCAAAGCCCCCGCCTTGCTTCCTCTCCGCCCCCGCTCCGTGGACTGGGCTTATGCCCAGCCCCATTCGTGCAGGTTCCAGGCGCAGTTGACGGTGTAGCCGGTGGGTTTGATGCCTTGGAGTTGTTTCTTTTTCAGGTTGCCTTGGTAGGTACCGGCTTGGGGGGCGAAGGGGACTTCTTCGGCGAGGATTTCCTGGACTCGGGCGTAGGTTTTCTTGCGGTCTTCGGTGTTGGACTGAGTGACGCCGAGTTCGAGGAGGTGGTCGACTTCGGCGTTTTCGTACTGGCTGTAATTGGAGCCGACGCCGGTTTTGTTGGGGATTTGTTTGGAGTGGGCGCGGGCGGTGTAGTCCGGGTCCATGCCGACGGTGGGTTCCCAGGCGACGAGTTCGGTGTCGTATTGGCTTTTGGTGGTGTATTCGCCCCAGACCACCGAGGCGGGCATGTTCTTGATTTCCATCTCGACGCCGATTTTCTTCCAGTTTTGCTGGAAGAGGGCCTGGGTGCCTTGGCGGGCGGGGTTGCCGGCGGTGGTGGAGCAGGTGAATTTCAGTTTCACGCCGTCCTTTTCGCGAACGCCGTCGGCGCCGATTTTCCAGCCGGCTTCGTCGAGGAGTTTGGCGGCGCCGACGGGGTCGGCCGAGTAGTCCTTGAGGTTGTTGTTGTAGGCCCAGTGGGTGGGCTGGAGGTAGGAGAGGGTGCGCTTGTAGGTGCCGAAGTAGACGTCATCGATGGATTTTTGCATCTCGCAGGCCATGGTGAGGGCCTTACGGACTTTGGCGTCCTTGAACTGGGGCTTGGCGCAGTTGAAGTAGAGGAACTGCACCCAGGGCTGCGGCGAGGTGATGAGGTCACGATCGGGCAGCGCCTTGGCTTCGGCCCAGCGATCGTTGGGGACGCCGGAGAGGCCCATGTAGTCCACTTCGCCGGTCTTGGCCTGCCCGTAGAGGACGAGTTGGTCGGGGACGAACTTGTGGATGAAGGTGCGGAACTTGGGCGCGCCGCGGTGATAGTTGGGGTTGCGCTCGTAGATCATGTGGCTGCCGGCGACGCGCTGCTTGAGCATGAAGGGGCCGGTGCCGATGGGCTGGCTGTTCCAGGCCGAGGTGTTGATGTCGGCCTCCTTGGACAGCAGGTGCTCGGGCACGATGTGCATGTTCTGCCAGGACCAGGCGAAGGGGATGTAGGGGCGATCGAGCTCGATCTCGATGTGGCTGTCGTCAACCACTTTGAAGTTCTTGATGAAATCGAAGCCGCTGCGGCTGCGGATGGCGATTTTGGGGTTGATGATGGACTGGTAGGTGAAGGCGACGTCCTTGGCAGAGAACTTCTGGCCGTCGGTCCATTTGACGTCGGGGCGGAGTTCGATTTTCCACACCAGGCCGTCGGCCGAGATGCCGCCGTTTTCGCGGGTGGGGACGCGGGCGGCGAGGTTGGGGATGAAGTTGCCCTGGTCGTCCACGTCCCACAGGGCATCGAACATGCAGACTTCGGGGATGTTTTCGGTGCCGGCGTTGACCCAGAGGAGCGGGTTGAACTGGACGGGTTCCTGGGTCATGCCGAGGATGACGCGGTCCTTGTTGATGGACTGGGCGTGGCCGTGGCGGATGCCTTCGGCGAGCACCAGGGGGGCGGCGAGACCGCCGGCGAGGGCAGAGCGGCGGGTAAGACCGGAACCACGCGAAGCAGACATCGAAGCCTCCTTATGTTGCAAGATCAGTTATCCATGCGCAGGCGCGGGTCCAGCGCGTCACGCAGACCGTCGCCGAGGAAATTGAAGCCCATCACGGTGAGGGTGATCATGGCACCGGGAAGGATGGCGAGCCAGGGCACGGTGTCGAAATATCCCTGGGCGTTGGTGAGCATGTTGCCCCAGGAGGCGAGCGGCGGCTGCACGCCATAGCCGAGGTAGGAGATGTAGCTTTCGGCGAGCACGGCCGAGGCGACGCGCAGGGTGGCGGCGACCAGGAGGGGGGCTGCGATATTGGGCAGCAGTTCCTGGAACATGATGCGCCAGCGCGAGGCGCCCAGCGCGCGGGCGGCGAGGACGAAATCCTGTTCCTTCAGATGGAGGATTTCGGCGCGCACGATGCGGGAGACCTCCATCCAGGAGGTGAGGCCGATGATGAGGGCGATGGAGATCAGCGACGGCGGCACGAAGGCGGCGATCACCAGGAGCAGGAAGATTTGCGGGAAGCACAGCATGGTGTCGACGAAGCGCATCAGCAGGGTGTCGATGAGGCCGCCGAGGTAGCCGGCGAGGAGGCCGATGGTGGCGCCGGTGATGACGGTGGTGAACATGGCGACCAGACCGACGGTGAGGGAGATGCGGCCGCCGTAGAGCAGGCGGGAGAGGGTGTCGCGGCCGAGTTCGTCGGTGCCGAGGAGGAAGCCGTCGCGCGCCAGGGGGGCGACGAAGCGGCGGGAGGTATCGAGCAGGAGGGGGTCGTGCGGGGCGATGAAGGGGGCGAAGAGGGCGGCGAGGCAGAGGATGGCCACCGTGGCGAAGCCGAAGACGGCCAGGGGGTGGCGGGTGAAGCGGGTCCAGACGCCGGCTCTCATAGCCGCACCCGCGGGTCGATGATGGCGATCAGGACGTCGGCCACCAGGTTGCCGACGATGACGAACAGCGCGGTGAACATGATCATGCCCATCAGGCTGGGGTACTCCTTCATGTTCAGGGCATCGACGAAGAGGCGGCCCATGCCGGGCCAGCCGAAGATGGTTTCGGTGACCAGGGCGCCGGAGAAGAGGGCGGGGAGTTCGATGCCGAGGAGGGCGATGAGGGGTTTCAGCGCGTTGGGGAAGGCGTGGCGCCAGAGGCGGGCGGGGGCGCGCAGGCCCTTGGCCTTGGCGGTGCGCATGTAGTCCTGGTGCATGACTTCGAGGAAGGCGGAGCGGGCGTAGCGGCTCCAGACCGCCATGATGACGAGGGAGAGCACCATGACGGGCAGGACGAGGTGGCGCAGCAGGTCGATGATGTTGTCCTCCTCGCCGAGTTCGTACATGCCGCCGGAGGGGAGCCAGCCGAGCTTGATGGCGAAGGCGTAGATGGCCATCAGGCCGAACCAGAAGGTGGGGAAGGAGAGCGCGACCATGGCGCCGGAGGTGGCCAGCATGTCGAACACCGAGTAGCGGCGGACGGCGCCGAGGACGCCGACGGAGCAGCCGATCATCATGGCGAGGGAGAGCGCGGAACCCATCAGGAGGAAGGTGGCCGGCATTCGTTCGAGGATGACCCACAGGACGGGGCGGCCGCCGAAGAAGGTGTAGCCCCAGTTGCCGGTGAACATGCCGGTGGCCCACTTGATGTACTGGATGTGGATGGGCTGATCGAGGCCGAGGACGATGCGGATGCGCTCGATGTCCTGGTTGGTGATGGTGGGGTTGAGCGTATAGACGGCGAGCGGGCCACCGGGGGCGAGGTGCATCAGGGCGAAGCCGATGATGGAGACGCCGATCAGCAGCGGGATGGATTGCAGGACGCGGCGGAAGATGAAGCCGAGCATTGGATCGTTCCTCCCCGCTATTTCGTTGAAAAAGAAAGAAGATTTACCACAGAGACACAGAGATAGGGAGAAGCAAGGCTGCTTCTCTGTGTCGCTGTGCCTCGGTGGTTGATCTGGCCTGGCTTGCTATTCGGCATGGAGGTGACACGCGACGACGTGTCCTCCCGCGAAGGTGGCCGGGCGGGGCGCCTCGATGGCGCAGCGCGGCATGGCCTTGGGGCAGCGCGGGTGGAAGGCGCAGCCGGTGGGGGGGTGGGCGGGGGATGGCACGTCGCCGGTGAGGGGGATGTGGGCGCGCCGCGTGCCGGGGTCCGGCATGGGGACGGCGGCGAGCAGGGCTTCGGTGTAGGGGTGCTTGGGGTCGAAGAAGATGGCCTCGCGGGTGCCGCGTTCGACGACGCGGCCGAGATACATCACCGCGACCTCGTCGCAGATGTGGCTGACGACGCCGAGGTTGTGGGAGATCAGGATGTAGGTGAGACCCATCTCGGCCTGCAAGCGCTTGAGCAGGTTGAGGATTTGCGCCTGGATGGAGACATCGAGGGCGGAGACCGGTTCGTCGCCGATGATGAGGGCGGGGCGCAGGGCGAGGGCGCGGGCGATGCCGACGCGCTGGCGCTGGCCGCCGGAGAATTCGTGCGGGTAGCGGTGGGCGGCTTCGGCGGGGAGGCCGACCAGGCGCAGGAGGTCAGCCACGCGGTCCTTGAGGTCGGTGCCTTTGGCGACGCGGTGGATTTCGAAGGGGGCGGCGAGGATGCGGCCGATGGTCATGCGCGGGTTGAGCGAGGACATCGGGTCCTGGAAGACGATCTGCATGCGGGCGCGCAGGGCGAGCATGTCGGCCGGCGGCAGGTGAGTGATGTCGCGCCCTTCGAAGGTGATGCTGCCGTCGGTGGGTTCGATGAGGCGGAGGATGGTTTTGCCCAGGGTGGTCTTGCCCGAGCCGCTTTCGCCGACGACGCCGAGGACGGCGCCGGGGCGGACGGAGAGGTCGACGCCATCCACCGCGCGGACGGTGCCGATGCGGCGGCGGAGGAGTTTGGAGAGCACCGGGAAATGGGTGCGCAGGCCGTGGATTTCGAGCAGGTCAGCCATTGCGGGGGTTCCAGCAGGCCACTTCGCGATCGGTGCCTGTGGGGGCGAGGGTGGGGCGTTCGGCGATGCACTTGGGCGCGGCGAAGGCGCAGCGGGCGGCGAAGGCGCAGCCGGGGGGCAGGGTGCCGGGGGCGGGCACGACGCCGGGGATTTCGGGGAGTTCGGCCTCTCGGATGCGGGCGATGCGGGGAATGGAGCGGAGCAGGCCCTCGGTGTAGGGGTGGAGCGGCGCGCGGAAGAGCTGGGCGACCGGGCCGGTTTCGACGATGCGGCCGGCGTACATCACCGCGACGCGGTGGGCGGCCTCCGCGATCACCGCGAGATCATGGGTGATGAGGAGGATGGCGGTGCCGAGTTCGTCCTGCAATTCGCGCAGGAGTTCGAGGATTTGCGCCTGGATGGTGACATCGAGCGCCGTGGTGGGTTCGTCCGCGATGAGCACGGCGGGGCGGCAGGCGAGCGCGATGGCGATCATGACGCGCTGGCGCATGCCGCCGGAGAGTTGGTGCGGGTAGGACTGGGCCGCGGCCTCGGGGCGGGGGATGCCGACGCGGGCGAGGAGTTCGAGCGTGCGGTGGCGGGCGGCGCGGTGGTTCAGGCCGAGATGGCGGACCAGGGGTTCGTCGATCTGGCGGCCGATGCTCATCAGCGGGTTGAGCGAGGTCATCGGTTCCTGGAAAATCATCGACAGGCGGGCGCCGCGCAGGTCCGCCATTTCGGCTTCCGGCAGGCTTTGCAGATCGCGCCCCTCGAAGGTGACGTGATCGGCGGAGAATTCGGCGGGGGGGGATTCGAGGAGGCGGAGCAGGGCCAGAGAGGTGAGGGTTTTGCCGCTGCCGCTTTCGCCGACCAGGCCGAGGGTTTCGCCGTGGCGGAGATCGAACGAGATGGCGTCGACCGCCTGCATGGAGCCGCCGGGGATGCGGAAGCCGACGCTGAGGTTGCGCACCCGCAGGACGGCATCCGTGCTCATGCGGTGAGGTAGCCGGTTTCTTCGGCCGCGTGGGTGAGGGATTCGAGGAAGGATTTCAGGAAGGTGCTGAAGACGATGAGGTCATAGGACGGGATCGCGTCGCGCTGGTGGATGGTGCAGGCGAGGTGGGCGATGGTGGTGGAGGCGACGCGGGCGGGGCCGAAGGCGGCGGGGTGGAGATCGACGCGGCAGAATTTCTCCAGCACCCAGCGGGCGCGCGGGCCGGAGAGGGTGACGACGCTGCGGCCGTGGGTCTGGTCGATCACCGAGCCGGCGTCTCCCACGGCGGTTTTGATGGCCTTGGCGAGGGCGCCTTCGGGGCCGCGCGGGGCGATGAGGAACCAGCCTTCGGGTTGAATCCACAGGGCGGTGACGGCGCCCTGCGCGGCGTGGCCTGGTTCGGGCAGGGTGATGGCGAAGGCGGATTGGATGGCGGCCGCGACATCGGCGGCGCGGCCCTTGCGGGCGAGCAGTTGCACCACGTCGGTGGGCGGTTGGGCGATCGTGACCGGTTCAGACTTTGACACGGGCATTCTCCGGATCGACGAAGTGCGGGCTGACGATTTCGACGTCGACCAGGCTGCCCTGGATGGGCGAGGCGGCCTGCATGCGGGTGCCGATGCGGGCGGCGCCGTTGGCGAGCATGGCGAGGCCGATCCAGCCCTCGATTTCGACGGCACGGGTGACGGCGGTGATCCAGCCGAGGCTGTGGGTGGTGCCGGGTTCAACCAGGTGGGCGCCGGCGCGGAGTTGGTCGCCACGGGTGACCGGGCGGAGGCCGACGAGGCGGGGGCGGGCGGGGTCGGTGAGGCCCGGGCGCTGGGAGAGGACTTTGCCGACGAAATCGCCGCGCTTCTTGAACATCTTTTCGAGGCCGACGTCGGCCGCCGTGGTCTGGCCGTTGAGTTCGGCGCCGGTGACGTGGCCCTTCTCGATGCGCAGCAGGCCGAGGGCCTCGACGCCGTAGGGTTCGATGCCGAATTCCTCGCCGGCATCGAGCACGGCCTGCCAGACGGTTTCGGCGTGGCCGGCGGGGGTGG
>CAIMWH010000363.1 GCA_903845065.1 uncultured Rhodospirillales bacterium
AGGCGCTTGACCAGCTTTTTGCGCTTGGCTTCGGAGGTGGTCTCCTTCAGCTCGCCACGCAGCTTCACCTTCTCGGCGTCAGCGTCGATGCCGTTGAGGATGTGCTTGATGGCTTCCGCGCCGATGCCGGCGGTGAATTCGCTCTCGCCGAACTCATCCTGCTTGTCCATCAGCTGTTCCTCGGTGAGGAGCTGGTGGAACTTCAGGTCAGTCGTGCCAGGTTCGAGCACCACGTAGTTCTCGAAGTAGAGGATCTTCTCCAGTTCCTTCAGCGTGAGATCGACCATCAGGCCGATGCGGCTGGGGAGGGACTTGAGGAACCAGATGTGAGCGACCGGGCTGGCGAGTTCGATGTGGCCCATACGCTCGCGCCGCACCTTGGCCAGCGTGACTTCGACGCCGCACTTCTCGCAGATGATGCCGCGGAACTTCATGCGCTTGTACTTGCCGCACAGGCACTCGTAGTCCTTGATCGGCCCGAAGATACGGGCGCAGAACAGGCCGTCCCGCTCCGGCTTGAAGGTACGATAGTTGATCGTCTCGGGCTTCTTGATTTCGCCATACGACCAGGAGCGGATCTGCTCCGGCGAGGCCATCTGGATCCGGATCTGGTCGAAAGTCATCGACTGGCCCGTCTGGCCCAGGATCTTCATCAGCTCGTTCATGCTGCCACCTGTAAAATGGTTTGAGCGGTCAATGCGGAAGGGAGCGCGGCGATCAAGCCGCGCTCATATCCAGATCGACGTTCAGGCCAAGTGATTTGAGTTCTTTCACCAGCACGTTGAAGCTCTCGGGGATGCCGGCTTCGAAGGTATCCTGCTCGCGCACGATCGCCTCGTAGACCTTGGTGCGGCCGGACACGTCGTCCGACTTCACGGTGAGCATTTCCTGCAGCGTGTAGGCGGCGCCATAGGCTTCGAGCGCCCAGACTTCCATTTCGCCGAAGCGCTGGCCACCGAACTGCGCCTTACCACCCAGCGGCTGCTGGGTGACGAGCGAGTACGGCCCGATCGAGCGCGCGTGGATCTTGTCATCCACGAGATGGTGCAGCTTGAGCATGTAGATGATGCCCACGGTGACCTTGCGTTCGAACGGCTCGCCGGTGCGGCCATCGGTGAGGGTCATCTGGCCGGAGGTGGCCAGGCCCGCCTTGGTCAGCATGCCCTCGATATCGGCCATGCGGGCGCCATCGAACACCGGGGTGGCGATGGGGATGCCCTTCTTGAGGTTTTCGCACAGCTCGATGAGCTGAGCGTCCGCCATTTCGGCGATCTGGGCGTCATAGATATCAACGCCGTAGATATCCTTCAGGGTATCCAACAGTTCCTGGCGGGCCTCACCTGTGCGGCGATATTCCTCAACCAGGGTGCCCACCTGCTTGCCGAGCGAGGCGCAGGCCCAGCCCAGATGGGTTTCCAGGATCTGCCCGACGTTCATGCGCGAGGGCACGCCGAGCGGGTTCAGCACGAGATCGACCGAGGTGCCATCCTCGAGGAACGGCATGTCCTCGACGGGGACCACGCGGGAGACCACGCCCTTATTGCCATGGCGGCCGGCCATCTTGTCGCCCGGCTGCAGCTTGCGCTTCACCGCGACGAACACCTTGACCATCTTCATGACGCCCGGCGGCAGTTCGTCACCGCGCTGGAGCTTCTCGACCTTGGAGTCGAACCGCTCCTGCAGGCGCTTCACCGCGGCATCGAATTCCCGCTTGAGGACTTCGATTTCCGCCATCGCCGCATCATCCTGCAGGGTGATGTGGCGCCAGGTGCCGCGAACGTGCTCGGCGAGCACGGCCTCGTCCAGCACGGTGCCGGCCTTGATGCCCTTGAAGCCGCCGGCGGCCTTGCGGCCCACCAGCTTCTCGCGGAGGCGGGCGAGGAACGAACGCTCCTGGATCGCCTTTTCGTCGTCACGGTCCTTGGCGAGGCGTTCGATCTCGGCGCGCTCGATGGCCATGGCGCGCTCGTCCTTGTCGACGCCGCGACGGCTGAACACACGGACATCGACGATGGTGCCGGTCACGCCGGGCGGCAGCTTCAGGGACGTGTCGCGAACATCGGAGGCTTTTTCGCCGAAGATCGCGCGGAGCAGCTTTTCTTCCGGGGTCATCGGGCTTTCGCCCTTCGGCGTCACCTTGCCGACCAGGATATCGCCCGGAGTCACCTCGGCACCGATATACACGATGCCGGCCACGTCGAGG
>CAIMWH010000364.1 GCA_903845065.1 uncultured Rhodospirillales bacterium
AAATCTTACTTCTCGCTGTCTCGCTGCCTCTTTGTGATGCTTGCCTTTCTTGGCCAAGCACCCTCCCAGGAGACCCCAGGCGCATGGGGCGCAACCCTGGCCCGCGCCGGGGCATGGAGCCTCGCCACGAATCGGACTGAATCGGGTAGGATGGTGGCTTCTTCAGACCGGAGCTTTTCACCCATGTTCAAGACTGTGTTTCCCGCCTTTGCGGCGGTTCTGCTGTTGGCTGCCTGCTCGGGCGACAGTTCGTCGAGCACGAGCGGCACGGCGGGCGCGGGTGCGGGCGGCGCCGGCGGCGCGGGTTCGCGCATCGCGCGGCCGGGCAGCCAGGAAGACCTGGTGGCCAATGTGGGTGACCGGGTGTTCTTCGATACCGATCGCGCCACCGTCGCCGGGTCGAGCGCGCCGGCGCGCAACAACACCGTCACGCTGGACAAGCAGGCGGCGTGGCTGAAGCAGTATCCGCAGAACCAGATCACGGTGGCGGGCAATGCGGATGAGCGAGGCACCACCGAATACAACCTCGCCCTCGGCCAGCGCCGGGCACAGGCGGCGCAGGCCTACCTGGTGGCGCGCGGCGTGGCGCAGAGCCGCATCAACGTGATCAGCTACGGCAAGGAGCGCCCGACCGCGCTCGGTTCGACGCCGGATGCGTGGGCGCAGAACCGCAACGCGATCACCTCGGTTCGGTAAGTCTCAGGCGCCAGCTTCAAAAACATGCGGCGAGACGCGGGGTTCTGCGTCTCGCCGTGATGCGCGTGGCCCGCGTTGACGGGGCCGGATGGATGTGTTCGCCTGAACCACGGCCTCGACAATGAAGGCCGGCGGGATGGAGGCGGCGATGAAGATCTGGCAGGCGCTTGGCGTGCTCGCGGCGGTGGCAACGCCGGCCATCGGGGAGGCGCAGACCCCGGCCAAAGGCACGCTGACCATCGCACTGGCCGCCGAGCCGACGATGGCCGATCCGGTGCGGTATGCCGCGGGGGTGGATACCTACCTGATCGGCAATATCTTCGAGCAGCTTCTGCGGATGGACGCGAAAGGCAAGCAGCTCAACCGGCTGGCCGAAAGCTGGAAGCTGGCGGGGACGGCCGAAAAGCCCATCATCGAGGTGGCGCTGCGGCCGGGGGTGCTGTTCCACAACGGCGACCCGATGACGTCGGCCGATTTCGAATTCGCGTTCACCCGCCTGCGCGACCCCTCGCAAAGCAAATGGGTGCACCTGCAAGCCAGCGTCGAGAGCTTCGAGGTGGTGGACCCGCTGCATTTCCGGCTCCATTTCAAGGAGCCCGACGCCTCCTACGTGATCGACAACCTGCAACTCTGGGCGCTGCCGAAACGCTATACCGAGCAGGTCGGCGTGGATGGTTTCGGCAAGGCGCCGGTGGGGACCGGGCCGTGGAAGTTCGTGTCCTGGGCGCTGAAGGACGAGTTGCGGCTGGAGGCGTTCGATGGCTATTGGGACAAGGACCATCGGCCGGGGGTGAAGAACCTGGTGATCAAGTTCATCCCCGAGGACCTCACGCGGGTGGCGGCCTACAAGACCGGCGCGGTGGACTGGATGGACGCGGTGCCGCCTTCGATGGTGGAAGAATTCAAGAAGCTGCCGGGCACCACCACGGCGTCCTTCGTGACGGGCAACAACCTGTATCTCAACTTCGACACCCATATGCCGAATTCGCCGTTCAAGGACGTGCGGGTGCGCCGGGCGGCAGCGATGGCGGTGGATTATGACGCCATCATCAAGCGCGTGCTGTTCGGGCAGGGCCAGCGCTACGCCGAGATCGGCGAGGGTTCCACCGGCTATGACCCGGCGCTGAAGCCCTATCCGTTCGACCCCAAGAAGGCGCGCGAAATGCTGCGCGAGGCGGGGTTCCCCAATGGGTTCGAAACGCCGTGCTACAACCTGACCACGCCGCGCGAGCCCAATATCAAGGAAATGGGCGAGGCGACGTTCGCCTATCTCAGCGCCGTGGGCATCCGCTGCCAGGTGCGGCAGCTTGAATACGGCGCGTGGATCACCCTCGGGCGGCGCGGGCGCAACGGGCCGCCCGAAATGGACGGCATCATCTCGTGGATGTGGTCGCAAGGGCTGCCGGGCGATCCGGGGACGCCTTGGGCCGGGCATCTGCACAGCTTCGAGGCCGGCAAGGGGTGGGGCAGCTACTCCTATACCAATGATGCGGAGATCGACTCCCTGGTGGAGCAGCAGCGCCGTATCCTCGATCCGGCGGCGCGGACGGCGGTGCTCAAGCAGATCGCACGCAAGAAGCATGACGAGGTGCTGGGTGGGTTGACGACGTATCGGCCGCTGGTGACGCTGGCGTGGCGGACGGACAAGGTGAGCTTCACGCCGTGGCCGGCGCCGGGGTTCTGGCGGAATTTCCAGGAGATTGGGGTTAAGTGAAGCAAGGCTCCGCCGGCTAAGGGGCCTCCGCCCCTTAGAACCCATTACCTCTCGCGGCTGTGGCACCGGTCTTCAGTTGTGGGGATGGGCGAAGCCATCATGTCGGCATTGGCAAATGCGTGCCGCTGTCATGGGGGGATTGCCTGCGGCGCAAGCAAGAACGGAGTTATCACCTGAAGGCCGGTCATCCATCCGCAAGTAGTGATGGGTTCTAAGGGGCGGAGGCCCCTTAGCCGGTGGAGCCTTGCTTGCACTTCCGAGGCCTATACTGCCCGAGCACCACGCCCATCAGTTCCTTCATCATATCTACCCGCCCACGCAACCCGGCGATTTTGGTGGGCGGCTTCTGCCCGGCCGGATAGCCGCGTTCGACGGGGATTTCGCAGGTGCGCAGGCCGAGTTGGCCGGCGCGGGCGGTGAGGTAGAACAGCAGGGCGTAGCGGTCGAATTCGGCGCGGAAGGGGGCAACGCGGGGGTCGGCCAGATAGCGGGCGGAGTAGGCTCGGAAGCCGTTGGTGGTGTCGGTGTACCAGCGGCGGCCGGCGAGGCTGAGGAGGGGGGCGTGGATGAGGCGGCCGGCGAGTTTTCGGTCGAGCGGGGTGTTGAGCGCGGCGCCGCCGGGGAGGTAGCGGGAGCCTTGGATGTAGTCGAAGCCGGCGTCCAGCTTGGCGACGAAAGTGTCGATGGCGGTGACATTGTCTTTGCCGTTGCCGTCGATGGTGACGATGCCGGCGTAGCCTTCGTCGAGGCACCAGGCGTAGGCCATGCGGAGTTGGGCGCCGAGGCGGCCGGGGCCGGTTTTGGTGAGTAGGGCGCGGACGTTGGTGGCGCGCAGGGTGTCGGGGGCGAGGGCGCCGTCGGTCGAGCCGCCGTCGGCGATGACGACGTCGACGTGGGGGGCGGCGGCGTGGATGCGTTCGAGTTGACGCTGGATGCGGGTGCCTTCGTTGAGGACGGGGATGACGAGGGCGTGGCGGTGGTGTTTGGGGGCGAGGATGGTGGCGGTGAAGCTGGGGAGTTCGCGGGGGCTCATGGGTAGGTGGCTTTCGCGAAGGCGACGGCGGCGGTGATGGCCTGCTGCCAGTTTTCGGTGCGGCGCATTTCGATGGAGAGGGAGCCGGTGTAGCCGCTGGCCTGGAGGGCGGTGGCGATGGCGGTGTGGTCGAGGGTGCCGGGGGGGTGCAGGTCGGGCTCGCTGATGTGGGCGTGGACGGCGAGGGGGGCGACCTGGAGCAGGATTTCGGGGGGTTCGTGTTCGAGGAAGATGGTGCCGGTGTCGATTTGCAGGCCGATGCCGGGGGTGCCGACGTGTTGGACGAGGCGGATGGCCTCGGCGGTGGTGGTGATGAAGCGGCAGGCGTAGTGCCGCGCGTTGGCTTCGACGGCGAGGGCGCTGGCGTTGGCGGCGAAGGCGGGGCCGAGGCGGCGCAGGGTGGCGGTGGCGATATCCCAGGCGGCCGCGGGGGCGAGATCGCCGGGGTCGCGCTGGCGGGGGGCGCCGAGCACGCAGGCGTGGGCGCCGAGGTGGCCAGCGAGGGCGGCGACGGTTTCGAGGTGGCGGTCGAGCCGCGCGCGGGCTTCGGGGGGGCCGAAGAGGGCGAGGTTTTCGGTGCCGAACAGGATGCCTTGCAGGGCGGTGCAGGTAAGGCCGTGGGCCGCGATGCGGTCGCGCAGGCGGCGGGCGTCATCGGCGAGATCGTGCCAGCGGCCGAAGACGGCCCAGGGGGCGATTTCGACGGCGGTGCAGCCGAGGCGTGCGAGCAGCGGGAGGGCAATGTCGAGCGCTTCGGGGGGCCAGGCGAGGTTGGTGACGCCGAGGGGGCGGGTCATGCGGCGCGTTCGGCGGCGACGAAGCGGAGGAGGGCGGCGAGCACGGCGTCGGCGGGCATGATGTAGCGGTTGTCACCGCCGAAGCGGGCGCCGTGGCGGGTGTGGAGGTCGTAGCGTGGGGCGGGTTGGGTGGGGGGGCCGACCGGGGCGGCGGGGAAGGCGGCCGCGATGATGCGGGACATGGCGAGGGGTTCGGGGAACAGGTTCACCACGCCGAGCCCGGCGGCGCGGGCGGTGGCGATATCGCTGTGGAGGCGTTCGAGCGGGTACCACTGGAACACGCCGGCGGGGTTGATGTTGGCGAGCATATGGCCGTGCAGCAGGTCATAGAGGGCGTTCTTGCGCAGGCCGGGGCCGAACAGGGCGGGCAGGCGGATGATGCGGACCTTGGGGAAATGGTCCTGGCACCAGAGTTCGAACTCGCGGCGGTGGCGGCCGTAGGGGTGGTTGGCGGCGGGGTTGATGGGGGTGGCTTCGTCGGCGCCGGAGGCCGGGTCGGGGTAGACATCGATGGTGGAGATCAGGACGAGTTCGGCGATGTCGGCTTCGGCGAGGGCGCTGGTGAGGCGGGCGATACCGGCGCGGTCGGCGTCGGGGTTCTTGTTGGCCTGCCATTTCACCGCGGAGACGCCGGCGCAGATGGCGAGATCGAAGTGCTGGCCGCGGATGGTGTCGATGGTGGTGGAGTTGAAACCGGCGTCGAAGCTGGCGGCGCGGGCGAGATTGGAGCCGACGAAACCGGTGTGGCCGATGAGGGCAGTGCGGGTCATGCCCCCTGCCCTTCCCGGGTTTCGAGCCAGGCGGGTTTGCCGAGGTGGAATTTGCCCTCGGCATCGACGAGGTTGAGGCGGCCGGTGCGGCGCGAGAGCGGGCTGCGCAGTTCACGCACCACCAAATGGCGGCGGCTGCGCGGGGCGCTCGCGGCGTGGATCTGGATGACGTATTCGGAGAGGAACAGCAGCACCACGCTGAAGATGAACATCATGCCGGCGAGTTGCAGCGAGAGCGTGGTCCAGCCGGCCGCCACATCGGGTTTCAGCAGGTACACCGCGACGACGTAGGCGCTGTAGAGTAGCGAGGCGCCGCCGCCGAGGAGGGCTGCGTAGGAGGCGCCGCGCAGAGGCATGGCGCTGGCGCTCAGCAGCAGGCCGATGCCCTTCGACCAGGAATGATGCAGGCCGGCGCGGGCGGGGGTGGCGCGGGGCGGCAGTGTCACCGTGATGGCGGGGAAGCCGGTGCCGATGGTGGTGGCGCGGAGGAGGAGTTCGGCCTGCGGGCGGCCGGCGACGTGCAGGGCGGCGGCGCGGCTGAGCACGCGCAGGCCGGTGGGTTCGAGGGTGAGCGGCACGCCGGTGCTGGCGGTGTAGAGGCGACGGTAGAGCGCGATCAGGACGCGTTCGACGGGGCCGCGGGCGGGCGGTTCGGCGGCGCGTTCGCCAACCACCAGATCATAGCCGTCGCGCAGCGGGGCGAGGAGGGCGGGGAGATCGGCGGGGTCGTCATGGCGCGGATCAAGGAACAGCACATGGTCGGACACCGCATGCTCGATGCCGACGAGGCGGGCGAGATCGTCATGCACGGGTTCGGCAAGGAAAACCGCCATGCAGTCCGGCGTTTCGGCGACAAGGCATTTGAGGGCCAGGGCGGTGGCGGCGTCCACGCCGTTGGCGACCAGCACGAGGTCGACATCGATGGCGCAGGTGGCGAGGGCTTCGGCGTGGCGGGCCAGGGTGGCGGCATCGGGAACGTCACGGTCAATCACGGCGACGAGGGTGATGGAGGCGAGCGGCTCGGTCATGGCGCGCCCCAGTCCTGGGTGCGCAGGTAGCTGCGGACTTCGTAGATGTTGTCGATCTTGGCGCCGAGGACGGAGAGCACGCGCGGCATCGTGGCGGCGCGTTCGATCAGGATGGGACGGCCGTCATCATGTTCGTTGCGCATCAGGGTGGCCTTCATTTCGAACATCGAGCCTGCCACGCGGGCGCGGGAGAGGCAGGGGAGGTAGCGGGTGCTGTCGCGCAGCATGGCGTCGCGGTTGGAGCGCTGGGGGGCGAGGGTTTCGGGTTCCGGCGTTTCGTTGGCGGCATGGGGGGTGTAGCGCACATGGCTCAGGGAGTGCAGCCCGGCGGCGGGGAATGGCATGGCGGAGAAGAACGGACCGTCCATCACGGTGATGCCGATGCCGCGTAGTTCGGGCGGCGGGGCGATCAGCAGCATCTCGGCGAGTTCCTTGCGCACCCGGCTGGCGAGCGGCACGCCGGCGAACTCGATGTCGGCGTAGGTGGCGTTGACGACGTGTCGGGCGTGGATGCGCTCGGGTCCGGCCTGGATGGCGACGCCGGTTTCGGCCGCGCCGAGGATGTGGACCTCGGTGTTGAGGCGCAGGGTGACGCCGGCTTCGGCCAATGCGCGTTCCAGGCGGGCGGCGAGGCGGGTGGCATCGAACACCAGTTCGCGGGTGAGGAAGGCCTGTTCGATCAGCGCGGGGTCGAACAGGGTGGCGAAATGGCGCGGGGCGGGCTGGCAGGGGGCGCCGATGATGCGGCAGAAGGTTTCGAACTGGGCGGGGCTGACGCGGGAGCCGGCGGCGATGGCGTAGAGGCTGGTCATGTCGGGCAGCACGGCGTCGGCGTATTCGGAAACGAAGGCCTCGAAGTTGGCGCGGGAGCGCTCGGCGGTGGCGAGGGCGCGGGGGTAGTGGTAGCCGTTGTGGACGCGGGCCTGGTTGGCGTAGGAGGCGCGGCGCATGATGGCGGGGGCGCGATCGACCAGCAGCACGTCGGGCAGGCCGAGGCGGCGGAGTTCGAGCGCGATTTCGGCACCGTAGAAGCCGGCGCCGATGATCAGGGCATCGCAGGACCGGTCAAACGGAATCGCATCCTCCTCGCGGGCCACGCCCGACCGGCGGGAGGATGCCGGGGGGGCGGGCGCGTCGCAAGCGGCGATGGGCGGCGCGGGCCAGGGCCTGCTAGAGATATGGCAATGGTAACGGGGCCGTGGGGCGAATGACGATGACGGCGGGCGCACGAACGCATCTGGTGATCCTGCTGCTGTTGGGCGCGCTCACGACGTTTCATGTCCCGCTGGCGCAACCGCTCGAGGATGCGTTCCAGGAGGGCGAGTACGCGGCGTTCGGGTTCCTGGCGCAGACCCAGCCGGGGTTTCACATGCCGGTGCTGATCCATGGGCAGCTCGACGTGTTGCCGTCGCGCGCGGCGGCGCTGCTGTGCCGGGCGGAGGCGCAGATGGTGTGCGTGCGCGGGATCAACATGGGGCTCCAGTTTGTCGCGGTGGTGCTGTTCATCGCGCTGCTGGCGGGGCTGGCCGGGCTGGGCTCGCTGCTGGCGGTGGTGGCGGGCGGTCCGGCGGTGGCGATGCTGTGGCTCTACAACGGGCCGACCGAGCGGATTGCCGATGCCCACCAGGGGACGCCGTCGCTGCGGGATTTGTTCGTGCTGGCGGCGTTGCTGGTGATGGCGCGGCTGTGCCGGCGGATCGATCGGGGGGATGGTGCCGGCCTGGCGGCGGGGCTGGTGGGGTTGGGCGTGCTGGCGGCGGTTGGACAGTTCTGGGCGTATAATCGCGGGCTGGCGCTGGATGTTGTCGTGGGTTTGTTTGCGCTGGGGTTGTGCCTGGTGCGGCACTCGGTGCGGCCGATCGCGTGGGTGATCGCGGGTGGGGTTGCCGGACTGGTGGCGGTGGTGATGCTCGGCGGCATGGGGCTGGTGGAGGCCACGCTGTTCGATATCCGCTATTGGAGCCGCAATGGCGGGATGTGGCATTTGCCGCTGGTGCCGGTGGTGGCGGTGCCGGTGGGGCTGCTGGCGCTGTTCGTTGTGGCGCGCGGCTGGCCGGTGGCGGTTGCGGCGTTTCGTGCCGGCCGGTCCGGACGGGGGTTGATGCTGGCGGCGCTGGCGGCGGTGTTCGCACTTTATGTCGTACAATCCTTCAACCGGCCGGACCTGCTGCATGTGCGCTGGGTGATGTGGCCGGCGGCGCTGCTGCTGGCGATGGTGATCCGGGCATGGGCGGCGCCGATGCTGCCGGCGGTGGCGCATCGGGATGCCATGCGGTTGGCGACGTTTCTGCTGGTGGCGAGTGCCGCGATCGAATTCTACAGCGACAGCAGCATCCTGCGGTTCGCGCTGGCCGGTCTCGGCGAGAATATCGCGACGGCTGGCCGGCCGGCGCCAAGTGATCGGGACCTGGCCGACCCTGATCTCGCGCGGGTGGCCGATGTGGTGGCGGCTTCCGGCGGCTGCACGTTTGCCGCCAACAACGCCGGGATCGTGCATCTGCTGTCGCGCCGGCCGCCGTGCTCGCGGTTCGCCTTCGGGATCTACGTGGCGGCGGACCAGCAGGACGCGGTGATCGCGGAGCTTGAGGCGGCGCGGCCCGGGGTGATCCTGTGGGAGAGCGCGGCCTGGTGGTCACACATCGACCAGCGCGACTTTCCCGCGCGGGCGCCGGTGTTGGCGGGCTGGATCACCGCGCATTATCCGGTGCGCACGGTGATCGGGCCGCATGTACTGTTGTCGCGCTAGGGTGCGGCGGGTTCGTCGCGGAAATAGGCGATCACCTCGCCCTTGAAGCGCATGGTGAGCGGGTTGCCGCGGCGGTCGAGGGTTTTGCCGACCGGCATTTCGACCCAGCCCTCGCTGATGCAGTACTGCGAGACGTTGGTGCGCTCGATGCCCTTGAAGCGGATGCCGATGCCGCGTTCGAGGATGGCCTCGTTGTAGAACGGGCTTTTGGGGTCGCTCGACAGACGATCGGGCGGGCTGTCCGTCATGGTGGTATCCTCCGGTATCGCGAATGGGAGGGGGTGATATCCGCCCCGGCGCGGAACCGCAAATCATGGGTGCGCGGCGCGGCATTCGGCCTGGCGGCGCATCTGGCGCAGCAGGTCGCGCTGGGCGTTGCTGCCGCCGACACGGGGCAGGCCGGGGGCGGCCTGGGCGAACAAATCGGCGGCCTCGGCGGGGGCGCCACCGAGCAGGCTGGCGATGCCTCGGGCGGCGGTGAGGCCAACATCGGCGTAAACGCGGGCCTGGGTGTCCTCCTCGGCATTGGCGCGGGCGGCGATGCCGGCGAGCATGGCGGCGAGGGCGTCGGCGCGGCCGGCGGCGGCGAGACAGAGGACATAGTGCAGGTCGGCGAAGGCCCAGGCGTGATCGCCCACGCGGGTGGCGGCGATGTCGGCCAGGGTGTTCCAGCGTGCGGCGCCGGCGGGCAGGCCGGCGGCCTCGATGCGCCAGAGCAGGGAGGCGGCGTTGAGGATGTCGCGGACTTCCTGCGAGGTGGTGGGGAAGACCAGGCGATCGTAGAGATCGAGCGCCGCATCGGGCGCGCCGAGGCGGAGGTGGCAGAGAGCGCGATGCCAGTGGATGTGGCGCACGAAGCTGCCGGGGTCGGTCAAATGGGGTTCGCGGCGGATGATCCAGTCGATGCCGTCGCGCGGGCGGCCGAGGCCGCCCATGGCGTGGGTGACGGCGTGGATACCCCACAAATCGCGCGGCTGCATGGCCACGGCGAGACGGCCGGTGCGTTCGGCCAAGGCGAGTTCCCCGGTTTCGCCGAGCGCGAAGGCGTGGCAGCCGAGGATGTAGGGGTAGGCCGGCATCGAGGGGTCCCAGGCCGGGAGGGCGGCGGTGACGGCGCGGCGCATGGCGGCGGCGTCTCCGAGCATGAAGTGGACGGCGTGGGACAGGCGCAGCACCAGCGCGTCGCAGGGGGTGCGGGCGAGGGCGGCATCGAGGAGGGCGGCGCAGCGGGGCATGTCGCCATCATCATGCCAGGCGGACAGGGCGGCGATGAGGGCGGTCTCGGTGCGCGTCGGCGCGCGGCTTGTGGCGGTGGCGCGGGCGGCGGCGAGGCTGCTGCCGGCGGCGGCGATCAGGGGGCGGCGGGCGGCGAGAAACTGGGCGAAGCCGGCGAGGCAGTGGGCGGCGATATGGTCGGGGTCCTCGGCGAGGGCTGCGGCGAGCAGGGCGCCGGTATCACCGCGCTGGCCGAGGAAGGCCAGGGTGGCGGCCGCGAAGCGGTCGGTGGTGCGGGCAGCGGTGAGCGGTTCGGCGAGCATGGAAGCCTCCCATCATGGTCGCCGGGCGGGGCGGGATGGCACGCCCGGGCATGATGGGAAGTCTCGGCCGGCGGCGTGGCGTTACACCGCGCCGTGGGGGACCCTGCGTTATCCGCGCGACACCCCGTAGAACAGCGCGAACATCTTCTGCAACCCGGTGATGGCGCGATGGTGGGCGGTGGGCTGGAAGAAGATGCCGGTTGGCATGTAGGGCACATCCTGGAAGGCCTGGCGCTGCATCTGCTCGCCCAGCCGCCGCTCCTCCTCGGGGGTGACGCCCTTGAACCAGGTGGCGCGCATGGCTTCGAGTGCCGGGCTATCGGGCCAGCCCCACTGGCCGCCGGCGCCCGCGCCGCGCAGATAGGCGTGGACGGAGGGGTTCAAGGCGTTGATGCCGGCGGTGTAGGTGCAGACCGCGCTCCAGCCGCCCTTCTCCACCGGCTCGCGCGAGTTGATGCGCTTGAGCGTGGTGCCCCAGTCGATCGCCTGATAGTCGAGGTTGACGCCGAGTTTGCGCAGCAGGTCCCCGGTGATTTCGCTCATTGCGTTCAGCGCGGGGAAGTCGGTGGGGGCGATCAGCGCGAGTTTCTCCCCGGCGTAGCCCGAGGCGGCGATGGCGCGGCGGGCGGCTTCGAGATTGCCCGTCATCGCCTCCATGGCGGCGGTGCTGGCCATCGGGCCGCCGGGCAGGAAGTAGCCCACGCCGTCCCGCCACAGGGTGGTGTCGGTGCCAGCGGCCGCGGTCATGTAGTCGGCCTGGCTGATGGCGCCAAGCACAGCGCGGCGGAAGGCGGGGTTGTTGAACGGGGCCTGGGCGTGGTTGGGGCGCAGGAAGGAGTAGTAGCCCACAGTGTCGAGCACCTCGACGGTGAGGTCGGCGCGTTTGCGCAGCAAGGGGAGCAGGTCGGGCGTGGGTTGTTCCCACCAGTCCATCTCGCCCGCCTGCAGGGCGGCGGCGGCGGTGGCGGCATCGGGGATGGTGTACCACTCCACCCGGTCGAAATGGGCGATCTTCGGGCCGGCCATCACATCGGTGGTGCCATCCGGGCGTGGCAGGTAGCCCTCGAAGCGGGCATAGACGTTGCGGGCGCCGCTGACCCGTTCGGCGGCGAGGTAGCGGAACGGGCCGCTGCCGGTGATCTCGGTGACCGGCTTGTTCGGATCGGGGTCGGCGAGGCGTTCGGGGAGGATGAAGGCAACGTAGCCGCCGAGCTTGCCGAGCGCGTCGGCCAGCGGGAAGGCGCGCTTGAGGCGGAAGCGGATGGTGCGGTCGTCCGGTGCGGTGAGTTCGTCGGTGGCGGCGAGCAGGGCCTGGCCGTAGGAGTCCCGCGCCGCCCAGCGCCGGAGGCTCGCCACCACATCGCGCCCGCGAACGGGTTCGTTGTCATGGAAGCGCAGGCCGGGGCGCAGCGTGAGGGTCCAGAGGCGGCCGTCATCCTCGATGGTGTGGCCCTCGACCATCTGCGGGCGGGCGATGAAGCGGGAGTCGATGCCGTAGAGGGTGTCGTAGACCATCATGGCGTGGTTGCGGGTGACGAAGCCGCCGTTGGCGGTGGGGTCGAGCAGGGTGAGGTCGGCCTGGGGGATGAATTTCAGCGGCCTGACGCCCTGGGCCAGGGCGGGTGTCGCGAGGCCGGCGGCGAGGCCGGTCAGAAGCGTGCGGCGTTGCATGGCGATCTCCTGTTTCAGGCGGGCGCGTCGGCGTTGCACCAGGCGTGGATGAAGGCGATGAGGTGGCCGATGGCGGCGAGGAATTCGGCCACCGGGATGTGCTCGTCGGGCTTGTGGGCCTGGGCGATGGTGCCGGGGCCGAAGATGATGGCGGGGATGCCGCCCTGGTTCACCAGGTGGCGCAGGTCGCAGCAGAACGGGCCGTGGCGGATATCGGCGGGCGCGCCCCGGGCGGCGAGGGTGGCGGCCATCCCGCGCGCGACCGGGATGGTGTCGGGCTGGTTGGTGCTGTCGTCGTGGTGGAGGAAGCTGACGCGGACGGGGTCGCAGCGCAGATGGGGCGAGCGGCGGTTGGTGTCGCGGATGGCGCCGCGGAAGGCCTGCATCACGTCCTGCACGCGCCCCACGCGGCCGGAGAAATAGGCGCCGCCCTTCAGCGTGAGTTCGCCCGCGGTGACGGTTTCATAGTGGCCGCCGGCGATGCGGCCCATCACCAGGGAGAAGGCGGCGACATCCTGCTCCAGCGGGTCATTGGTGGCGATCCGGTTGTAGCCCCGCTCGACGGCGAGCAGGGCCTGGATGACATCGGGCAGGCGTTCGATGGCGCTCACGCCCTCCTGCTCGGTGCCGTTCCAGCGGGCGCCGGGGGAGCGCGGGATGCCGGGCACGTCAACCTGCCAGTAGATGCCGCCGGGATGGGTGACGAAGACCTGGTTTTCGGTGGGTTCGAGCACGATGGCGGCGTCCGCCGTGATGCCGCGGCGAACGAGATCGAGGGTGCCGTTGCCGGCGTGCTCCTCGTTCACCACGGACTGGATGATGACATCGCCGCGCAGGCGGACGCCGGCCTCGCGCAGGTAGGTGACGGCGAGGATGGCCGCCATCAGGCCGCCCTTCATGTCCGACGTGCCGCGGCCGTACATCAGGCCGCCGGCGATTTCGGCGCCGTAGGGATCGCGCGTCCAGGCCGCCTCGGGTTCAATGGTGACCGTGTCGACGTGGCCATTGAGGATGAGGGAGCGGCCGCCGCCAGTGCCTTTCAGGACCCCCAGCACGTTGGGCCGGCCCTGATAGTTGAGCACCGGTTCGAGGCCGCTGGCGGCCAGGGCGGCGGCGGTGGGGAGGTCCTCGTAGGGCAGGATGAGGTCGTGCTGCCAGTGGGTCGGGTATTGGGCGATATCGGGGAAGCGTTCGAACATGGCGGCGATGTCGGGCTCGGCGCAGGTGACGTCGGCGCCGATGGCTTCGAGCAGGGCGGCGATGTGGTGCTGGCCGGGGCCTTCCTCGCCGGTGAGGCTGGGGATGCGCACGAGGGTGGCGAGGGCTTCGATGCTGCGCGCCTCGCTGGCGGCGGCAAGCGCGAGGGCGGCGGCGGGGGGCTGGTCCATGTGGAATTCCATTATGCGAGGTCCCGGTAGACCAGGTGGCGCACCAGGCGGCGCAGGCGCAGGCGCATTTCGCCCGGGGCCTGCGCCATGAAGACCACGGCGAGGCGCTCGCGTGGGTCGATGATGAAGGTGGTGCCGGCGGTGCCGGACCAGAAATAGTCGCCGCGCGAGCCGGGCACGCTGGCGAGGCCATCCGCGAGGCGGACGGCGACACCGAGGCCGAAGCCGTAGCCGGGCGATTGCAGCGCTGCCTCGCCGACCGGGATGGGCGTGGCGATGCGGGTGCCGAGGTGGTCAGCGGTCATCAGGCGGACGGTGGCGGGGCTGAGGATGCGGGCGCCGTCCAGGGTGCCGCCCGCCAGCAGCATGCGGGCGAAGCGCAGATAGTCGGACGCGGTGGAGAGCGCGCCGGCGCCGCCCGAGGCCATCAAAGGCGGGATGGCGGGGTCGAAGGTCTGGGACGGGTCGAGCCAGGCGGCGCCGCTCAGCGGGTCCCGGGTGAAGGGCTCGGCGAGGCGGTGGGCGTCGGTGAGGTGGAAGCCGGTGCCGGACATGCCGAGGGGGGCGAACAGGCGGGCGTAGAGGAAATCGGCCAGCGGCATGCCGGTGATGTGCTCGATGACGAGGCCCAGCACGTCGGTGGAGAAGCCGTATTCCCAGGTGGTGCCGGGCTGGTGCGCCAGGGGCGTGGCGGCGAGGCGGGCGATGAAATCGGCCGGTGCCAGGGCGCGGGGGTTCACCGGGATGGGGGCCGCGGCGGTGCGCGGGCCGTAGCTGAGGCCGGAGGTGTGGGTCATCAGGTCATGCAGGCGGATGGGCCGGGCGGCGGGAATGGGGCCGGCGGGGGTGGCCACCGTCATGGCGGCGAATGCGGGGAGGTAGGCGTGCAGCGGGTCGGCGAGGTGCAGGCGGCCTTCCTCCATCAGGATGAGGATGGCGACCGAGACCAGCGGCTTGGTCATCGAGTAGATGCGGAAGATGGCGTCGTCCGGCATCGGCCCGGCGCTGGCGGGGTCACGCCGGCCGAGGGCCAGGCGGTGGATCAGGTGGCCGTCCCGCATCACGTGGAGCACGGCGCCGGGGAGGCGGCCGGCATCGATCTCGGCGGCGAGGACGGCTTCGATCGGACAGGTCATGCGGCGAGGGCGGCGGCGATGCGGTCAAGCGCGTCGTGCATTTCGGCGGGCGTGATGGTGAGCGGCGGGGTGAGGGTCAGCACGTTGCCCATGGTGGTTTTCAGCGAAACGCCGCGATCGAGGGCGGCGTAGAGCACCGCCTCGGCGCGGTCGAGGTCGGGCTCGCGGCCGTCGCGGGATTTCACCATCTCGATTCCGAGGAGGAGGCCGCGGCCGCGCACGTCCCCGATGCCGGGATGGCGGTCACGCAGGGCGTGCAGGCGATCGAGGGCGAGGGCGCCGACGGTGCCTGCGTTTTCGGCGAGGTGTTCGTCCTCGATGATCTGCAGGGTGGTGAGGGCGGCGCGGGCGGTCACCGGGTTTTTCTCGTGGGTGTAGTGGCCGAAGGCCCAGGCGGCGCCCACGTCAAGCTCCGCGCGGGCGAGCACGGCGGCGATGGGCAGGATGCCGCCGCCGAGGGCTTTGCCGAGCACCAGCAGGTCAGGCACCACGCCGTCATGCTCGCAGGCGAACATGCGGCCGGTGCGGCCGAGGCCGGTGGGGATTTCGTCGAAGATCAGCAGGGTGCCGTGGCGTTCGCACGCCTCGCGGACCAGCTTCCAGAAGCCGGGGGGCGGGAGGTAGGGCACGGCGCGGGCGGGTTCGGCGATGACGGCGGCGACGTCGCCCTCGCGGCCCAGCACGTAGTCCACCATGCGGGCGCACTGGGTGTGGCAGAGATCGAGGCGGGGCTGGCCGTCCCAGTCGGTCTTGTGCCCGTAGGGGCAGCGGTAGCAGGCGAAGGGGGCGACATGCTGGGCGCCGGGGATGAGGGGGGCGGCAGGGCCGGAGCGGAACAGCGCCTCGCCGGAGAGTGCCGCGGCCCCGAAGCCGGCGCCGTGGAAGGCGTCCCAGAAGGACAGCGTCTTGTGGCGGCCGGTGGCGGTGCGGGCTATTTTCACCGCGACTTCGATGGCGTCCGACCCGCCGGTGGTGAAGAGGGACTTGGAGAGGCCGCCGGGCGCGATGGCGGCGAGTTTCTCGGCCAGTTCGATGGCGACGTCATTGGTGTAGCGGCGCGGGGCGAACGGCAATGCGTCCATCTGCTCGGCGATGGCGCGCTTCAGGCGGGGGTGGCCGTAGCCGATGTGATGGACGTTGTTGCCGTGGAAATCCATGTAGCGGCGCCCGCCGGAGTCCTCGATCCAGATGCCCTCGGCGCGGGCGATCGCGTTGAGGCACGGGGTGGAGACGGACTGGCGCAGGAAGGCGCGGCTGTCGGCGGCGAGGCGGGCGGTGGTGGCGGCATCGAGGGTGCGGGCCTGCCAGGCGGCGCGGCGGGGGGTGTCGTTGGTGTCGCTCTCGGACTGGGCGGTCATGCCGGGGTGTCCGGGGTTTCGTACTGGGCGATCAGGTGGTCGACGAAGGCGCGCACGGTGGGGATGTCGAGCGATTCCTCCAGCGCCACCGCGTAGATGCCGGCGCGTCCGGCGGGGCCGGCGATCTCGATGGCGGACAGGCGGCTGTCGCCGTCGGCCTCGTGGGCGAACAGCACGCCGACGCCGAGGCCGGCCACGATGGCCTCCTTCATCGCCTCGCGGCCGGTGACCTCCATGCGGGTATCCGGCGTGACAGCGGCGGTCTCGAACACCCATTCGGCGACCTGGCGGGTGACCGAGCCCGCCTCGCGGCGGATGTAGGGCAGGCCCGCGAGATCCCGCGCGGCGATGCGGGAGCGGGTGGCGAGCGGGTGGTCGCGCGGCACGCAGAGGGCAAGCCGGAGGTCGAAGATGCGGGTGCAGGACAGTGCCGGCAGTGCGGCGGTGAGCGCCACGATGCCGACATCGATGCGGCATTGCGCCACATCGGCCAGCAGGGTGGAGGTGTTGCCGATCTGGGTCGCGAGTTCGATGGCGGGATGGGCCTGCACGAAGCCGGCAATGCGCTGCATCGCCACATGCGGGCCAGACAGGCCCACGGTGAGGCGGCCGCGCTTGAGGGTGCGCAGGGCATCGACCGAGCCCTCGAATTCATCGAGCCGGCTCAGGATCAGGCGGGCGCGCACCAGCAGATCCCGCCCGGCATCGGTGAGTTCCAGGCGCGGGCGGCGGCGCAGCAGGAGCACCCGGCAGGCGCGTTCGAGGCTGTTGAGTTGGAGGGACACGCTGGGCTGGCTCACCCCGAGATCGGCCGCCGCCTTGGAGAAGCTGCCGGCGTCCACCACCGCGACGAAGGTGCGCAGGGCGTTCAGGGTGATGCCGGGGTCCCGGCGGGCGTCGTCCGGCAGGGGTTCAAGCATCGCGGCTGACGTTCCAGAAGGTGGCGAAGCCGTTCAGCACGCCGCGCAGGCTCTTGCGGTAGGCTGTGGGCTGGAAGAACTGGCCGACCGGCATGTAGGGCACGTCCTGGAACGCCTGCACCTGCATTTCGGCGCTGATGCGCTGCTGGGCGGCGAGGTCGGGCGCATCGAACCAGGCGGTGCGGAGTTCCTCCAGGCGCGGGCTGGTCGGCCAGCCCGGCGCGGAGCCGGGGCCGGTGCCCATGCCGCGCAGGCTGGGATGCACGGCGGGGCTCAGCCAGTCGAGCCCGGCCTGCATGTTGACGTAGATCGACCAGCCGCCCTGCTCCACCGCATCAGTCTTGGCGCGGCGTTGCAGCACGGTGCCCCAGTCCGTGACGACGTAGTCCACGTTCATGCCGAGTTTTTGCAGCAGGTCGGCCGCGACATCGCCCGCCGCCTTCATGGCGGGATAATCCAGCGCCGCCATCAGCACCACGCGCTCGCCCTTGTAGCCGGCCTCGGCCAGCATGCGTTTGGCGCGCGCGAGGTCCCGCGGGGCGGTGATGGGTTCGAGGCCGGCGGTGCTCGCCATCGCGGTGCCTGGGGTGAACATGCCGAGCGGGAGGTTCACCATCGCGGCGTCCGAGGTGACGGCCTGCATGAACTCGGACTGCTCCATCGCCCACAGCACGGCGCGGCGAATGGCGGGGTTGTTGAAGGGGGCCTGGAGGCAGTTGGGGCGCAGCAGCAGGGTGGCGCCGCCGATGTCGGTCACGCGGACCGATACATCGGCGCGGGCACGCAGTTGCGGGACGAGATCGAGCGCGGGGGAGTCCCACCAGTCCTGCTGGCCGCTCGCCAGCGCCGCGGAGGCGGTGGCGGCGTCGGGGATGGTGGTCCATTCCACCCGGTCGAAATGAGCCATCTTGGGGCCGGCGGTCCAGTCCGGCGTGCCGGTTTCGCGCGGCTTGTAGCCGGTGAAGCGTTCGTAGGCGTTGTGGGCGCCGGCGACGCGTTCGCCGGGCAGGAAGCGGTAGGGGCCGCTGCCGATCACTTCGGGGATCTGCTTGAAGGCGTCGGTTTGCGCCAGGCGCTCGGGCATCATCATGCAGGTGAAGGTGGGCACCTTGCCGAGGGCGGCGGGCAGGCTGGGGAACGGGCGCTTGAGGCGGAACTGGATGGTGCGGTCATCGGGCGCGGAAAGTTCGGCGGTGGCGGCCATCAGGGTGCCGCCGTAGGCATCCCGCGAGGCCCAGCGCCGGATCGAGGCGACGCAGTCACGCGCCAGGACGCGCTCGCCATCATGCCACAGCAGACCTTCGCGCAGGCGGATGCGCCAGAGCTTGCCGTCATCCTCGACGGTGTGGCCCTCGGCCATCTGTGGCGAGGTCTCGAAGCTGCCGTTTTGCCCGTAGAGGGTGTCGAACACCATGTAGGCGTGGTTTCGCGTCACCCAGGCCGAGCTGAAATGGGGGTCGAGGAAGCCGAGGTCGACCGGGGGGATGTAGCGCAGGGTGGTGCGCGACTGGGCTCGGACGGTGGCGGGGGCGGCGAGGCCGGCGGTGGCGAGACCGGTGGTGAGGCTGAGCAGCGTGCGGCGCTTCATGATGGTCCCCTGATCGATCCATGCGGTCGGTGCCGGCCGGCCCGTTGCGGGGCTGGCCGTTACCGAGATAGGATTTCAATTATCGACCGGAGTCCATCATTAATTTTAAAATATGACGGCGCGGCGGCGGGGTGCCGCCCGATGGGTCAGGACGGGACGATGCGGGCACCCCGATGGAGTTCCACCCAGGACGGGAAGCTGGTGGCGCCGGCCTTGACCGCGGCTTCTGCGGTGCGTTCGGCGGCCTGCACCGCGCGCAGCCGCTCCAGCACCGCCTCGGCCTGGTCGAGCGGGATGACCACCACGCTGTCGGCATCGCCCACCACGATATCGCCGGAGCGCACATGCACGCCGCCCAGCACCACCGGGGCGCCGATCTGGCCGGGCCCGTTGAGCGCCGGCGAATTGGGCGAGATCCCCATGGCGAACAGCGGCAGCCCGGCGGCGACGATGCCCGCCCGGTCCCGTGCCAGGCCATCTGTGACGAAGGCCGCGACGCCCTTGTTGCGCATCATGCCGGCCGCGAGATCGCCGATGACCGCTGTGCCGGTGAAGCCGTCATTGGCGCACATGATGACATCGCCGGGCTCGGCCTCCACTGCGGCGCCGATCATGCCGGCGATGTCGGCGGGGTAGGAATGCGCGGTGAGGGCCGGGCCGATGAAGCTGGCGTTGGCCGGATCGAGCGGCTTGATCCGCCAGTCCACCGCCCCGCGGCCCTGCATGGCATCGGCGAGATGGGAGGTCTGCGCGCCGCGGAACGCATCGAGCAGAGCCTGGGAGGGCCTGCGGTGGCCGCGATGGATGGTGAGCAGCGGCGGGTTTTCGATCATGGCGGTCTCCTCCGGATTTTCGGCGAGACTAGGCCGGGTGGACGAGGGCGAGAAGCCACGGGTCCTGTGCTTGCCCGCACTGAATGTGCATCAGGCCTGAAGGGAGTCCTTTGTTTCCATAGCCGGTTCCGAACATTATAAAACCTCACAGTAGACCGACGTCGATATATTGAGGGACGGATACCCATGGCGCCGAACCATAGCGGCAGTCCGGATCGATCTCCCGGTTTGGATGACGACAGGACGATCAGGGAGCGCCTTTACCTGTTCGAGCACGCTGCGCGCGTCGCGAAGCTCTGTGTCTATGGGTACGACCCCATCACCAAGGAACGGCGCTGGTCGGATGATGCGCTCTCGGTCCTGGGTCTGCCGCCCGGTACACCGCCGATTACCGACGCCGACGTTTTGAAGCTCGTGCACGCTGACGACGCACTTCGCCTTCAGGCACTCACCCTGGCGGCGCGCGCGGATCCGACGATGATCGATACCACCGAGGAATTTCGCATCGTCGGCCGAGATGGCGGAGTTCGCCATGTCCAGTTGATCGTCCACTTCGACCCCGACGAGAACGGTGACCTGCTGGGGACGCAGGGTGCGTTGATCGATATCACCGATCGCCGTGAGTTGGAGAAGTCCGCGGCGGCAGACGAACTGCGCTTTCGCATGGCGGCCGACGCGGCTGGGATGGGGGTTTTCGAGCGGGATCATCGCACCGGCGTGGGAAAATGGTCCGATCGCTTGTGGGCGATCTATGGCATGGAACCACGGGCGGAAGCGCTGAGCCAGGCAGAGTTTCAGGCCATGATCCATCCGGACGACGTGGCTGTCAGACAACGGCAAGCCGACCGCCTGCGCGACGCGCCGGAGTACACAGTCTCCAATTTCAACTATCGCATCATCCGCAAGGACGGCGAGATCCGTCACCTGGTGGTTCGCTCGATGCCGGAGCGAGATCCGGACGGGCGGCTCGGGATGGCGCGGGGAGTGGTCTATGACAATACCGAACACGTCGTGGCCGAGCAGGCGGCGCGCGCCACCGAAGCGCGGTTCCACAATGCCATCGAGGCCGTTGGCCTGGGCGTGTTTGCCCTGGACGTGACCACCGGCCGCGGAACCTGGTCCGCCCGCACATGGGAGATCTTCGGGCTTCCTCAGCGTGATGACGCCCCGGGGTATGACGAAGTCGATCTTTACGTGCATCCTGATGACCGGAAGGCCCGCCGCCAGGAAATCGAGCAGTCGCAATCCGGCAGCAAGAATGTCGGCAATATCATCTCCTACCGGATCATCCGGCCTGACGGGGCCGTTCGGCACGTCGAGCGCTCCGAAGCCTATGAGCGCGACCGCGACGGCAGGATCCGCGTTGTGCAGGGGGTTCTCAACGACGTGACCGAGCGGGTGGTCGCCGAGGAGGCGGTGCGCGAGAGCGAGGCGAGGTTCCGAAATGCCGCCGCCGCGGCCGACCTTGGTGTGTTCGAACGCAATCCATTGTCCGGAAAGGCATTCTGGTCGACGCGCATGTGGGAGATTCTGGGGCTTGTGCCGCGAGCCTCGCCGCCCACCCGGGAAGAGTTCTTGACCTTTGTTCATCCCGATGATCGCGCCCGCTACGTGACGGTGCGCGATGATGTCATTGCGGGCAGCGTCCGGCAGGCCGGTTGCGAAATGAGAATGGTGCGCCCGGATGCGACGATCCGCCACGTCAGTATCCACCTCCTCGCGGCCCCGGTTGACGCAACTGGCGACGTTCACATGTACGGTTTCATGGCCGATTTGACGGCGGATCACGCGTTGCGCCGCCAGGCTCAGATTTCGGCCAGCCTGTCCACGCTTGGGTCGATGGCAAGCGGAATTGCCCATGACCTGGCCCAGCCATTGTCCTCGATCGGCCTGTCCGCGGCAATGCTTGAGGCCTGGATCGAGCAGGGCGGGAGCGTGGGTGGTTCGGGGGCCGCGACCCGTGCGGTGGCCCGTATTCAACAGCAGGTCGATCGCGCCGGCCAGACGATCCGACATCTCCTCAAGCTGGCGCGCGGGGGGCAATCGACTGGCATCGCGACACTATCCGACGTCGTGACCGGATCCCTCGAACTGATCGGCACGACGTTGAATGGGGCGGGCATCAAGCTCGATATTGCCATCCCGGACGACCTTCCTCCCGTTCAGGGCGCACAGATCGCGTTGGAGCAGGTGCTGATCAATCTACTACTCAATGCGCGCGACGCCATGAGGGCGACTGCCGAGCGCAAGATCACGCTACGCGCGGTTCGACATGACAACACGGTCGTGTTCGATATCGAGGATACCGGTGGCGGAATCGCCAGCGAGCATCTGCCGCATTTGTTCGAGCCGCTGTTCACGACGAAAAAGGAGGGCGAGGGCACTGGCCTTGGCTTGCCGATATGCCGGAACATCATGGAGGCGTGCGGCGGTGGCATCTCGGTTGCCAACGGGGTGACCGGTGCCAGATTCACACTTCGGTTCCTCGTGGCTGTCCAGGGCGCATACTAGGGGTGTGGGAGGCACGCTGGATGTCGATCCTGCCGAGGGGGAAATTCAACAGCCGCAGCTATTGATTTGAACACCTCTACGTCAAGCAGCTTCCCTCCGGCCCGCTTCCCCTTGAAGGGAGCGCCCGGCGCCATCCTGCGCGGTTTCAGGGAGGGAAGCGCCCCAACGGAAGCGGCCTTAATACCAACCGTCACTGATTAGGACCCATGCGCCCAATCGCGCAGTCCGATGGACATGATACGCCACGGCTGTTCCGTGAGTTTGTTCCAAGCGTAGCAGCAGTGGTCGAGGATATCGTCATATGATGCAAAGACGCGG
>CAIMWH010000365.1 GCA_903845065.1 uncultured Rhodospirillales bacterium
CGATGATCCTCATCACCCATGATTTCGGCATCGTCGCCAACATGTGCGACCGCGTGGCGGGGATGTATGCCGGCCGCATCGTCGAGACCGCCGATGTCCGCACCCTGTTCGCCCACCCGGCCCACCCCTACACCCGGGCGCTGCTGGAGGCGCTGCCCTCGATGGAACACCGCACGGACCGCCTGAAGGTGATCGACGGCCAGCCGCCCGACCTGCGCGCCCCGCCCGCCGGCTGCCGCTTCGCCCCGCGCTGCGCCCAGGCCACGGCGCACTGCCACGAATCCTACCCCGACGCGGTAGCGATCGGCCCCGGCCACACCGCCCACTGCTTCCTGGCGGAGGCCCCCCACTGCTTCCCGGCGGAAGCCCGATGAGCACGCCCCTCATCGAGGTCGATCGCCTCAGCAAGTATTTCCCCATCCGCCGCGGCCCGCCGCTGTTCTCCCGGGTGCGGCACGTCCACGCCGTCGACGACGTCAGCTTCGCCATCGGCCGCGGCGAGACCTTCGGCATCGTGGGCGAAAGCGGCTGCGGCAAGACCACCCTCTCGCGCGTCATCCTGCTGCTCGAGGAACCAACCGGCGGCACCATCCGTTTCGACGGCCGGCCCACCGCCGGACTCGCCGGGGAGGGCCTGCGTGACTACCGCCGCGCCGTGCAGGCCGTCTTCCAGGACCCCACCAGCGCCCTGAGCCCGCGCATGCGCGTAGGTGACATCGTGGCCGAACCGCTGCGCGCCACCGGCACCGCCTCCGCCGCCGAGCGCCGCGCCGAGGTCGAGCGCCTGCTCAAGGTCGTCGGCCTGCGGGACAACGCGGCATCGGCCTACCCCCACGAATTCTCCGGCGGCCAGCGCCAGCGCATCGCCATCGCCCGCGCCCTGGCCACCAAACCCCGCCTCATCGTGCTCGACGAGCCGATCTCCGCCCTCGATATCTCCATCCGCGCCCAGATCATGAACCTCCTGCGTGATATCCAGGACAGCACCGGCACGGCCTTCCTGCTCATCGCGCATGACCTGGCGGTGGTGAAGCACATGAGCACCCGCGTGGGCGTGATGTATCTCGGCAAGCTGGTCGAAACCGGCCCGTCCGACGCGCTCTATCGCCGCCCGCTGCATCCCTACACCCGCGCCCTCCTCGCCGCGGCCCTGCCTGCGCGGCCGGATGACACCCCGGGCCCGCCCCCGCTCGCCGGCGAACTGCCAAGCCCCCTGGCCCCCCCATCCGGCTGCCGCTTTCGCACCCGCTGCCCCCTCGCCGGGCCGGACTGCGCCGAGGCCGAACCGCCACTGCGCGGGGTAGGGCACGGTCAATACGTCGCCTGCCATCGCGTGTAGGGGCGCGGCGCTACATCCTGGCGAATATCAGCGACGTATTGATCCCGCCGAACGCGAAATTATTGGACATGATATACTGCGGCGTCAACATTCTCGGCGCACCCATGATGTAGTCGAGCGTCGCGCAGCGCGTATCCACCTCCGCCAGGTTCGCCGTCGGCGCAAACCACCCATCGCGCTGCATCTCGATCCCCAGCCACGCCTCGATCGCCCCGCACGCCCCCAGGCTGTGGCCGAAATGCCCCTTCAGCGAATGGATCGGCACCCCCGCGCCCAACACCGCATGGGTCGCGGCGGTTTCCGCGATATCGCCGCCCTCCGTGGCGGTGCCATGCCCGGACACGAAGCCGATCGCCGATGGATCAAGCCCCGCATCCGCCAGCGCCAGCCGCAACGCGCCCGCCATCGTGGCCGCCTGCGGCTGGGTGACGTGATTGCCGTCGGAATTGGTGCCGAACCCCACGATCTCGGCGATCATGGGCGCCCCACGGGCGCGGGCATGCTCGTACTCCTCCAGGATCAGCGTCGCCGCCCCCTCGCCGATCACCAGCCCGTCCCGGTCGCGATCGAACGGCCGCGGTGTGGTATCCGGGCGATCGTTGCGGGTGCTGGTGGCGTAGAGCGTGTCGAACACGGCGGAATCGGTGATGTCGAGTTCCTCCGCGCCCCCGGCCACCATGATGTCGGCCTTGCCGAAGCGGATCGCCTCATACGCATAGCCGATGGCCTGGCTGCCCGACGTGCAGGCCGAGGAGGTCGGGATGATGCGTCCGGTGATGCCGAAGAACAGGCCGATGTTCACCACCGCCGTGTGGCTCATCATCTGGATGTAGCTGGTCGCGGTCAGGTTGCGCGCGACGCCTTCCTTCTTCAGTTCATAGAACCCCAGCACCGCATCCGGTGACCCGAACGACGAGCCGTAGGCAGCCCCGGTGCGCCCGCCGCGCAGCACCGGGGCGTCCAGCAGCCCGGCCGCCTCCAGCGCGCGTTCGGTGGCGAACACCGCCAGCAGCGACACGCGGCCCATGGTGCGGGTCTTCTTGCGCGGGTAGCGCGCCTCGGCACTGAAATCGTCGATCGGCGCGGCGAGCCGGGTGCCAATGCCGGTGAAGCGGTCCCACTCCGGCATATGCCGCACCCCGGTGCGCCCGGCTTCCATGGCGGCACGAATACTCGGCCAGTCCTGCCCCAGCGCGGTCACCCCGCCCATCCCGGTGACCACCACCCGCCGTGCCATCACAACATGCCCCCGTTCACCGATATCACCTGCCTCGTGATGTAGCTGGCCTCGTCCGAACACAGGAACGCAACCATCGCCGCCACCTCCTCCGGCCGCCCCAGCCGCCGCATCGGCACCATCGCGGCGATCTCCTCGCGCGGCAGCCCGGCGATCATCTGCGTCTCGATGATGCCAGGCGCGACGCAGTTGACGGTGATGGACCGCTTCGCCAGTTCCACAGCCAGCGCCTTGGTGGCGCCGATGATCCCGGCCTTGGCGGCGCTGTAGTTCACCTGCCCGCGATTACCGGCCAGGCCCGAAACCGAGGACAACGTGACGATGCGCCCGCCGCGCCGCGCACTCACCATCGGCATCACCAGCGGACGCAGCACGTTGTAAAAGCCATCGAGATTGGTGCCGAGAACGTCGTCCCAGTCGGAATCCTCGAGCGCCGGAAACGCCGCGTCCCGCGCGATGCCGGCATTCAGCACCACGCCGTAATACATCCCATGGGCCGCGATATCGGCCTCCAGCGCCGCCCGTGTCGCGGCACGGGCGGCGATGTCGAAGCCCAGCACCCGCCCGCCCGGCGCGAGAGAGGCCAGGGTATCCAGGGCGCCCGCATCATCCCGCCCGTAGTGGACCACGATGCGAAACCCGTCGCGCGCCAGCCGGACGGCGATGGCGCGGCCGATGCCTTTGCTGGCCCCGGTGACCAGGATGGTGCGGTCAGGCGCGGTCATGCGGCGGTCTCCGATGCGGGCGTGTCGGGTGGCTGGTAGGTGGTGAGCTGCGCGGTGGCGCGGATATCCCCGGCGGCATCGCGCACGGTACAGTCGAACACCCCCATTCCGGCCTCCCGCAGCACCAGCGTTGCCTCCACGGTGAGGTGCTCGCCGGGCGCGAACCAGGGCCGCGTCGCCAGGAAGCGCCTGGTGCCGAGCAGAAAACCCAGGCGGACCGGTTCGTTGCGGGCGGCCGCCTCGGCGCCGGCAAAGGCGCCGCAGGTCTGCGCCATCCATTCGATCGCGATGTGGGCCGGCACGCCGCGGCCGGGGCGGGCGAAGCGGTCGCTGGCCCGCACGGTCAGCGCCGCTTCGGCGCCGGCGGCATCGGCGCGCAGCACGGTGTCGAGCAGCACCATCGGCGCGGCATGCGGCAACAGTCCGGCGGGCGTCATCCGCACCCCAGGATCAGGCTGGCGTTGCTGCCGCCAAAGCCGAACGAGTTGCTGAGCATGGCCCGCGTGCCGGCCGGCGTGCCCTGCGCCACCACGGCGAGCGGCGGCAGCGCAAGGTCGGCCTCGCCATCCCACAAATGGGGCGGCAATACCGGACACGCCCCAGAGAGCGCGAGCCACAGCAACGCCGCCTCCACCCCGCCGGTGGCACCCAGCATGTGCCCGGTCATCGCCTTGCTCGAACTCACCGGCGTATCGGCCGGGAACAGCGCCGCGACGGCACGGGCTTCCATCGCGTCGTTGAGCGGCGTGCCGGTGCCGTGCAGGTTGATGTAGCCGATGTCCCGCGCGCGCAGGCCGCCATCCGCGAGCGCCTGCGCCATGGCATCCCGCGCGCCGCGCCCGTCCGGATCGGGCGCGGTGATGTGGTGGGCGTCGGAGGTTTCACCAACGCCGAGCAGCGCCACCGGCGCCTCGTCCCGCGTGAGCAGGAAGGCGGCCGCGCCTTCGCCGATAGTGATGCCGTCGCGGTTGCGGCTGAGCGGGTTGCACAGCCCGGGGGACAGCGCCTCCAGCGAGGCGAACCCGTTCAGAGTGATGCCGCACAGCGTATCCGCGCCGCCCACCACCGCCGCATCCACGATGCCGGCGCGGATCAGGCGGCGGGCGGAGGCGAATACCTTGGCGCTCGAGGCACAGGCATTGGCCACCGTGTAGGCCGGGCCGGTAAGACCCAGCGCGGCGGCGGCGAAGACGGCGAGGTTGCCGGTTTCCTGCTGGCGATAGTCAAACCCTTCCGGCCACACCCCATCGCGCCGATACGCCGCCACCGCCGCCTCCCCCTCGGTAATCCCCGCCGTGCTGGTGCCCAGCACCACCGCGACCCGATGCGCGCCATGGCGGGACGCGGCGGCGGCAATCGCCGGCGCGATCTGATGCAGGGCACCAAGCATCAGCCGGTTGTTGCGACAGTCCCAGCGGGCAGCTTCCGGCGGCGCCGCCGGCAGGTCCGCCTCCACCGCGCCGACACTGACCGTGCGCCCGGGCACCAGGCGCGCGGAGCGGACGAAGCCGCGCCGCCCGGCCACCAGCGATGCCGCCACCTCGGCCGGGCCGGACCCGAGCGGGCAGATCACGCCGCAATCGGCGATGAAGAGTCTCAAGGCGTCACCTCCACGGACTGCACATCGAGGGTGTAGCCCCAGACCAGATTGCGATACCTGAGCGTTCCGTTCCAGGGGGTCTGGGGAATCTCGGCCCGGATCACCTCCTCTGCCCCGGCCCTCACCGCCCGCCAGCCCGCCCCGCTGGCCAGGGTGGCGCCCGAAGTAGCTAGGGCCCGACGGATGCTGGGCTCGGGCCAGAACAGCACCATGATATCGGCCAGCATGTTGTCCGGCCGGATCGCGCCCGGCAGCCAGGCGGCGGCCTGGACATCGAGCCGCCCTTGCCCCCAGCGCAAGGTCAGCGCAACCCTCCCGAGCGGATCGACGCAGGCCAGCAGCAGGCGCGCCGAGGTCACGCTGATCTGCGCCTCGAAGGCGAAGTCCTGCACCCCATAGCGGGCCTGCACCAGCTGCGCCGCCTCCACGTCACGACCCAGTTCCGCCGGCTCCGGCAGGACCAGCACCACCCCCGGCGCCATGCGCACGCTGGTAGACGGCGCCGGGTCCACGCAGCCCGACAGCGCAAGCAACCCAAGCCCGCGACGGGACAGCGCCGTCATCGGCGCGCCATCGGAGCGAGCAGGAAGGCGAGCAGCACCCCAAGCGCCATGGTCGCGCCGAACGAATGCACCGCCGCCACGTTGCTCAACGCCAGCAGCCCGAACGAAAACAGCGCCGTGGCGGCGGCCAGCGTCACCGCGAGCATGGTGACCGGCGCCCGCGCGCCCGCGGTCTCGGCGCAGAAAATCGCGTAGTCCACCCCGATCGACAGCACCAGCACCAGCGCCATGGCATCGAAGAAGCTGAACCCCGCACCGCCCAGTGCGCGCAACGCCGGTGCCAGCACCACCGCCAGCAGCGGCGGCAGCATCACCCGCGCAGCACCGCGCACCCCATAGCGCCAAGCCAGCAGCGGCGCCATCAACCCGGCGGACAGCACCAGCAGCCCGATGGCGCGAATGCGGTACTTGCCGAGCAGCGCACTGAACCGGCCCGCCGGATCGACATAGGCAATCCCCGCGATCCCCTCGGCCGCCGCCGCCAGGTCCGCCCGCCCGGCCAATCCCTCCAGCGTCACCACATGCACGCCCGGGCCAATGGCGAGCAGCCCCAGCGGCGCCCCGGCCGCAAGCGCGGCGGAAAGCGTGAGCGCGGGACCGCTGTCATCGCTCTGCACCGCCGCCCCGTCCAACCCAAGGCGGTCGCGATGGGCCGCCAGCAGCGGATCAAGGCCGCGGGCCACCAGCGCCCGGTCGCCGCGCTGGCGGGCGGACGAAGGAACGAAGCGCGCGGGAGACAGCCAACCGGAGAGCCCGCCGCTCGCCCGCAGCCCGGCAAGGCGCTCCCCAAGCATCTCCTCGGCCTGCAACGCCGCTTCGTCATCGGGCGCCCGCACCAGGAAGAACGGCCCGTCCCCGGTGCCGCCGATCAGCCGACGGATTTCCGTCTGCTCCGCCATCAGCGGCCCGGAGAGCGACTGCATCCGCCGCACATCGTCCTCGGCCCGCAAATGCCACAGCCCGAAGGCGGCGATCGCCAGCCCCGGCCCGATCACCATCCAGCGCGGCCCGCGCCACAAATCGAGCAGTCCGGCCGCCCATGCCAGCATCCGCCCGCCATGCCGCGCCGGCCGGCTGCGGTCGAGCCCCGGCAGCCACAGCATCACCGTCAACCACGCGGCGACCAGACCGGCGGCGGAGAACACCGCGATCTGATGCAGGCCCGGAAACGGCGCCAGCAGCAACGTGAGATAGCCGATCACCGTCGTGGCGGTGCCAAGCGCGATGCCCATCCGCACCCGCGCCAGCCGCGCGCCCGGCAGGGCAGGGGGGGCAAACATCTCGGTGCAATATTGCAGCGAATAATCGACCGCCACCCCGATCAGGCTGACCCCGAACAGCAGCGTGGCGACATGGAGTTCGCCGAACACCAGCAGGCTCGCCACCAGCCCGGCCACCACCCCGGCGGCGATCACCAGCAGGCTGAGCCACAGCGGCGCCAGCGCGCGATAGGCGACCACGATCAGCAGAACGGTGCCCAGCGTCGAAACCAGGCCGATCCGGCTACTTTCGCCGATCGCCTCCGCGGCCCCGGCAGCGGCGAAAAACACCGCGCCGAGTCGCAGCACCCGCAGCCCGGGCTGCGCACCGGCGAGCCGATCGATATCAAGCGCCGCGATCAGCCGGTCCTGCACGTCCAGCGCATAGGGATCGGCGGTGACGCGGGCGGTGACCAGTGCCCACGCGATGCCGTCCGCCTGCACCATCGGCACCCCCTCCACCGGGGCGAGACGGGCGAACGGCACCGGCAATCCGGCAAAAAAACTCGGCAGCAACAGGAACGGATCGGCCTGCAACAGGTTCGCGTCCCCCAGCCCGACGAACCCGAACACCTGCGCCAGCGCCCGTGTCGCGAGCGCCTCCCCGTCGCCGGCTCGCAGGCTCGCGCGATCGGCCTCGCTCAGCAGGCCGCGCCGGAATGGCGCATACAGGGCCCCAAGCCGGCGAATGGCCTCGGGCCCCGGCACGATGACGTCAGGCTGCGCCACCCCGGACGCGGCCAGCCGTTGCGCCAGTGTGGCGGCGGCGGCGCGGGCGAGCCCGCCGTCGGGATGGCCGACCAGCAGCACCAGGCGCTGCGACAACGCCCGCGTCACCGCATCCTCCGCCTGCTGGCGGCCGATATCCTGTTCGTCCCGCGGCAGCAGCGCCATCAGGTCGGTTCGCCAGTTCAGCCCGGCATGAACGCGCAGGCCGAGATAGGCGCAGGCCGCCACCATCACCAGCAGCCACAGCCAGGGGAGGCCGCGCCTCACCGGGCCAGCACGGCAAGCGCGGCTTCCTCGCCGGCCCCGAGCGGACCGGGCGCGAGGGTCTGGTCGAGAAATTCCAGCCGATCCGTGTCCCCGCCCGGCTTGGCCAGATCAACCGCATCGACGAAGCAGCCGCCATGGGCGGTGATGGCCTGGAACGGCATCGCGATGCTGTCGGTGACGCGCGGCGTCAGCACAACCTGCCACGCAGCCGCATCGCCGGTGCGCAGCACGCTGAAATCGCGCTCCAGCGCATGCCAGTCCCCACCCAGGGCGCCGCCGAGCATGTCGTAGAGCCGGGCCAGCAGCGGCAGGCGGGCGGCGGGCAGCCGCAGCGTCTCGGTGCCGCGGGTTTCCTGCACCAGCCCGGCGGCGGACATCACGGTGGTGATGGCGAACGGCTTCTCCGCCCGCCATATCAGCCCCTGCCCGGGTGCCAGGGCAAACCGCCCCTCGGTCACCAGCGGCCGGGCGAAGCCCTGCAGCCGGCGCGTCTGCACGAAGCGCCCGCGCAGGATCTGCCCCAGTTCCAGCCGCCCACAGGCCCACGCGGCGCGGGGCGCCACCAGCAGCCCGACAAGAGCATGGCGCCGCCTCACACCCTGCCCCGCAGCTTGTCGAACAAAATGGCCGGGCTTTCGAACTGCAACTCGCCGGTATCGATCCGCACCGCCACCTGCACGGTGGTGGCCTTGTGCAGCACCTCGCCGCTGGCCAGGTCGCGGATGCGGTATTCGATCTTCAGCCGATTGGCGTATTCGAGCAGCGTGGCCGCCACCACCACCTCCTGCCCGAACCGGATCGGGCGAATATATTTGGACCGCATGTCAACCACCGGCCAGGCGAAACCCGATGCCGCCATCTGGGTGTAGTTGTAGTCGATCATGTCGAGCAGGGCGCAGCGGGCCTGCTCCAGATAGCGCGCGTAGTTGCCGTGCCACACCACCTGCATGGGGTCGAGGTCGTAGAACTGGGCCTTGATGACGATGTCCGCAGTGATCATGGCACCTCTCACTGCGCCCAGAAGTCGAAGAAATTATACCACTGGAGGGGATCGCGGCGCGCCCATGCCTCCAGGCGTTCAGCGTAGCGCGTAACGTATCCGTCCACCACCGCCTGCCGGTCACCGCGCGGCAGCACGATGCGTTCGGCAAACGGCTCTATGGCAACTTCCCAGCCGGCCGTCGTGCGCAGGCAGAACAGCAGCCGCACCGGGCAGCCGAGCAGGGCCGCCAGCACCCACGGCCCCTGCGGCAGCGGCGCGGCGCGGCCGAAAAACGGCACCCGGCTGACCCGCCCATGCCCGCCAACCGGCGTGCGGTCCCCGGCGATCACCACCCACTCGCCGCGCATCACCCGCTCATGGAGGTCCACCGCGGTGGCCGGCCCGATATCGCCAACCTCGACCACATTGAGCGACGCCGCCGGACAGACCTCGCGCAACACCCGGTTGAACCGCACGGCGTGGCGGGTATGCACCAGCACGGTGAGGCGGGCCCGGGTGGGGGCATCCAGCACGGCACGCGAGAGTTCCGCATTGCCAAGATGCGACACCACCAGCAGCGCGCCGCGCGGATCGTCACGCAGCACCGCGAGGCTCGCCGGATCGGCGGGGCGCACGGCGCTGGCCGGAATGCCGCCTGTCCAGGCGATGAACACATCGAGCGTGCGGGCGGCGAAACCAAGGAAATGGCGGAACCGTTCGGACAACGTGGCAGGCCGCCCGAACGCCGCCGCGAGGAATACGGCCGAGGCGGCGCGCTGCCGGCCCCCGCTGACGAAGAACCAAGCAACCACCGGCACCAGCAACGCCATGCAGCCGCCCCGCCCCAGCAGGCGATAGGCGCCGATGCAGATGCGCAGGCCCCAGGCACCGCCGCGTTCGGCCATCTCCGCCCAATGCTGCCCGCCAGCCCGCCGCGCCAGCAGCCGTGGCAGATGCAACAGCATCAGCACCACCATACGGGTATGCATCCAGCTGATCCGCACATTGTCGCGCCAAAGCTGGAAATTCGAGGTATTGCCCGGCGGATAGATCACCCGCACCGGCACCTCGACCAGCGGGGTGCCCAGCCACACCAACCGGACCATGATCTCGGGATCGAAATCCATCCGCCGGCCCGGCCGCACGCCGTCCAGCGCCGCGGCAACGGCGGCAAGCGGGTAGACGCGGAAGCCGCACATGCTGTCATGCACGCGCAGGCTCAGCGTTTCGACCCACACCCAGACATGGGTGATCCATCGCCCGATGCGCCGCCCACGTGGCATCGAGGCATCGAACAGCGGGCGCCCGGCAACCAGCGCCTCCGGATTTCGCGCGGCCGCATCAAGCATGGCGGGCAACGCGTCGAGATCGTGCTGCCCATCGGCGTCAACCTGCAGCGCATGGGTGAAACCGGCGGCATTGGCGAGGCGGAAACCCTCCATCACCGCGCCGCCCTTGCCCTCGTTGCGCGCCAGCCGCCGCACGGTCACCCCATCCGCCGGCGCGTGCAGCGCGGCCAGGGCAACGGCGGCGGCGGGCCCGCTCGCATCATCGATGACAAACACCGGCAGCCCTGCCAGCCGCAGCCGCGCCACGATGCCGCCGATCGCGGTCACATGGTTGAACGAGGGCACGATGGCGCAAATCCTCATGCCGGCAGCAGCCGGATGCGCCCGGAAGAGACGATTTCCCCGCCCGCCCGGTAGGTGAACGCCAGCGCGCCCCGCTCGCGGTCGATCCGCAGTTCCAGCGCCAGCACCCCCCCGGGCGGCACGACGCGGCGGAATTTCACCTGGTAGTCCAGCGCCGCGGGCAGCCCGCTCGCCAAATGGGTCTCGGCGAGCTGCACCGCCCAGTCCACCTGCACCACCCCGGGCAGCACCGGCTGGCCGGGGAAATGTCCGGCGAAGGCGGCATGATCGGCGGGCAGCGCGAGATCGAAGCGGGCGCCGTCGGCATCCAGTTCATGCACCGCCACAATCACCGGCGCGATCATGCCGGCGGCACCGCGAACAGGGCGGTCAGCGCCGCAGCGTCCCGCTTGCCCATCTGGCGTCGCGGCAGGGCGGCGACAAACCGCCACCGTTTGGGCCGCCCCGCCGGCTCCAGCCGTGGCGCCAAGGCCTGGGCGAGCGTGCGGCCGAAGCGGAAATGGCCATCGGACCGCAGCGCCCGCCACCCGGCCGGGCTCGGCACCACGGCGGCGGCAAGGCGCGCGGGCGGCCCGGGAAGCAGCAGCACCATCGCGGCCTCCACCCACGGCAGGGCAACCAGGGCCGCCTCCACCTCGGCGGCGGCAACCCGCTTGCCCTCCACCTTCATCACCCCGTCGGCACGGCCGATGAAGCGAAAACCACCCGGCACGGGCGCCACGATATCCCCGTTGGCCACCCATCCACCGACCTGCGGGCCATGAAACGCCGCCACCCCCTCGGCATCAACCCGCAATTCAACCCCCGGCAGCAGCGTCCAATCCTCGTCCCCGACGGCTTGCCGCCGGATGGCGATGGCCCCGCTCTCGGTGCTGCCGAAGATTTCCGTCGGCAGCACGCCAAGTGTGTCACGAGCGACCCAGGCATCCACCGCCGCAAGCGGCGCCCCGGCGGAGAACACCGCGCCCGGGCCGGCCGCACCCGTCAGCCCGGCCAACCCGCCAAGGCGCGAAAGATGCGCCGGGCTCGAAATCACCGTGCCGCCACCCGGCCCCGCCGCCACCAACGCCTCCCACACATCGAACGTCTCCGCGACGAACGCCCGCCCGGCCGCCAGCGGCCACAGCAGCTTGAACGTGAGGCCGTAGAGGTGCTGATGGCTGACCGTGGCAAGCACCGGACCATCCGGCAGCGGCCCGAACGCAGCGGCGAGCGCTGCGATTTCATGCTCCAGCATCGCCACGCTACGGCTCACCGCCTTGGGCGCACCGGTCGAGCCCGAGGTGAAAAAGGTAATCACGGTGCCGCCGTCGATCGGGCCGAGCGGCACCACGCCGGTCGCGGCCAGCACGGCAGCGTCATCGAGCACGGCATCGAAGCCGCCCGCGATATCCGCCAGCGTACCCGGCTGGGCACTCGCGGGCAGCACCACTTCGGCCCCCGCATGCAGCAGGCCAAGCAAGCCGGCAGCAAAAAGCAGGCTGTCCCGGCACAGCAGCGCCACCCGGCGCCGGCCGCCATTCCCGCACGCAACCGCGGCAACGCGATCCCTGATACCAACCGGCATAATTTTTGACTCATGAGGGGATTCCCGACGCGGGGCCTAATGTGATTCACGATGGCGAGCATCAGGACGTTCGCCATGGCCGCAGCCCTTGCCCTCCGCCCCGACTTCACTGCCGCTGATCTTCGGC
>CAIMWH010000366.1 GCA_903845065.1 uncultured Rhodospirillales bacterium
CTGCCGCCGCCCCCGGTGCCGCCCCCGCCGGCGCAGCCGAGCACCACGTCCCAGCCCAACCCGACCAAGAACGCCTCGCCCGACAGCAAGGAAGCCGACAACACGCTGGAAAAGGCGATGGCCCGGGTGCGCCAGGCTCGCCCGCCCACCGCCAAGCCCAACCCGCAGCAGGGCGGCAACGTGCAGGCCGGCGGCGCCCGCACCGGCGACGTGACGGGCCAGCTCACCCAAGGCCAGCAGGGCGCCATCGCCGACCAGCTGCGTGACGGCTGGTGGTATGACGCCGGCGCCAAGGACGCGGACAAGCTGATGGTGGTCCTCACCCTCAAGCTCGGCGCCGACGGCACGGTGCGCGATGCCAAGGTGGCCGAGGCCGACCAGGGCAAGCTGTCCGAGCCGCGCTTCCGCGCCTTCGCCGAGCGCGCCATCCGCGCCGCCCTCAGCCCCCGCGTCGGCCCGCTCAAGATGCCGAAGGAAAAATTGTTCGACGGCGCCGAACTTCTCGTGCGCTTCCGTCCTTAAAGGACCGTAATCCCCGCTCCCGCCGCAATCAGAGTACAATTCCCCCCTCCGCTTCCCGCGCCGAATGCGCTATGCCCCGCCCGCACAGGTGACCCAATGCTGAAGGACGCCGCGATTCCCATGACCCTGATCCACCCCACGCGCCGCGGTCTTGTCGCCGCTACCACCGGCCTGCTCGCGGCCCCCGCGATCTGGACCCGCGCCAGCGCCCAGGCCGCCGCACCCAATCCCAACGCGCCCGGCTCGGCGGTGATTGACGTCGATCGCGCCCGCACGGACCCCATCCCGGTGGCCATCCCGGTGTTCGTCGGCAATGGCGGCGATACCGAGCGCCTCGGCCGCGACATCGCCGGCGTGATCACCAACAATCTGGCCCGCTCCGGGCTGTTCCGCCCGATCGACCCGGCGGCCTTCATCGGCAAGACCGGCGACGGCGTGGCGGTGAACTTCGGCAACTGGAAGGCCATCGGCGCCCAGGCCCTCGTCACCGGCAAGATCGACAGCCAGGGCGGCGACAAGGTGCGCGTCGAATTCCGCCTGTGGGACGTGCTGCCGGGCCTGCAAATTCAAGGCACTGCCTACACCACCACACTGAGCAACTGGCGCCGCATCGCCCACATCATCTCGGATGTCATCTACGAGCGCATGCTGGGCGAGAAGGGCTACTTCGATACCCGCGTGGTCTACATCGCCGGCTCCGGCCCGCGGGACCGCCGGGTGAAGCGCCTCGCCATCATGGACCAGGACGGCGAGAACAACCGCTTCCTCACCGATGGCGGCTTCCTCGCCCTCACGCCGCGCTTCCACCCCACGCGCGATCAGATCGCCTTCATGAGCTACGTGAACGACAAGCCGCGGGTGTACCTGTTCGATCTCGCCAATGGCCGCCAGCAGATGCTGGGCAACTTCCCCGGCATCACCCTCTCGCCGCGTTTCGCACCCGATGGCAACAGCGTCATCATGGCGCAGACCACCGCCTCGGGCTCGGACATCTACCTCATCGGCCTCGGCGGCGGCGGGGCGCGGCGGCTGACCGACTCGGGCGCCATCGACGTTTCGCCGTGCTTCTCGCCGGACGGGACCCAGATCGTGTTCAATTCGGATCGCGGTGGCGATCAACAACTTTACGTGATGGACGCCGGCGGCGGCGGGGTGAAGCGCATCAGCTTCGGGCGCGGTCGCTACGCCACCCCGGTATGGTCCCCGCGCGGGGACCTCATCGCCTTCACCCGCCAGTCGAGCGACACCTTCGCCATCGGCATCATGCGGCCGGACGGCTCGGGCGAGCGCATCCTGTCGGAAAGCTTCTTCTGCGAAGCGCCGACCTGGGCACCCAACGGCCGCGTGCTGATGTTCTACCGTGAAACCGCGGCCCGCGACTCGCGCGGCAACGGCTACAGTTCGCGCCTGGTTTCCATCGACATCGCCGGCTTCAACGAGCGCGCCATCACCACGCCAACCGACGCGTCCGACCCTGCCTGGTCCCCGCTGCTGCAGTAACCAACCCCCGCTTGACAGGTGCCGGAAGGCGAAATCGCACAAAAACATGTAAGATATGCCCGCCTTAGTGACCTAAACGGTTGACCGGGCGGATTACATGGGGCTAAGCGACGTTCGCGAACGGCGATGGATGGCCAGGAACCTTGGTGAGGTTCCCCGGCCAGACAGGCGCCGTCACAGGATATGGCTTGATACCAACCGCCCTCAGGGGCACTACTCCGCTGCTCACCACTACCAGGGACGCAACAGTTATGAACATCAATATTCTGGGCGCTTTCGCCGCCGTGGCGCTGCTGGCGGCGTGCTCCTCCAGCGAGACCGCGAAGCCGACCCCCGACGCCGTCGTCAACAAGGGCCCCGTGCCCGGCAGCCAGGAAGACCTGGTCGCCAACGTCGGTGACCGGATCTTCTTCGACTTCGACAAGGCCACCGTGAAGGGCACCGGCGCCAAGACCGCCGCCAACATGACCACGCTCGACAAGCAGGCCGCCTGGCTTGCCCAGTGGAAGCAGAACAACGTGCAGATCGCCGGCAATGCCGACGAGCGCGGCACCAGCGAATACAACATCGCCCTCGGCGCCAAGCGCGCCTCGGCCTCGCGCGACTACCTCGTCGCCAAGGGCGTTGCCGCGACCCGCATCAGCACCATCAGCTATGGCAAGGATCGCCCGGTCGCCCTCGGCTCGAACGAGGAAGCCTGGGCCCAGAACCGCAACGCGATCACCTCGGTCCGCTAATTCGCGAACCGCGTACCGGCCTCCGGGCCGGTCGATCATGCGTCGATTGGAAACCGGCAGCCACAAGGCTGCCGGTTTTTTCGTCTAGTGCTTCGTCTATGATGCCGCGTTGCCTGCAAATGTCCGATCTTAGGAGTCGTCGTATGCGTGTCCGTCTGCTGTTCCTGGCCGTGCTGGCCCTGGCGCCGCTGTCCGGCGCCGCCCGCGCCCAGGTGGAAACCCGCGAGGGGATCTACCTGCAGAACCAGTTGCTGGAGCTCAAGCGTGACGTGCAGTCCCTGCGCGACCAGCTCAACCGCAACAGCGCCACCGGCGGCTCGGTGCTTGGCGCCAACCGCACGCCCAGCGCCCCGGCACAGAATGCCGACGCGACCACCGCGCTGCTCGAACGCGTCGCCCGCCTCGAGGATGACCTGCGGCAACTGCGCGGCCAGAACGACGAGCTGGCCAACAACCAGAAACGCATGAGCGAGGATTTCGCCAAGCAGATCGACGACCTGAACTACAAGCTCGGCAACGGCGCCGCCCCCGCCCTGCCGCCGCCCACCCCCGGCGCCGCTCCCGGCACCGCGCCCGCCGCCACCCCCACGCTGCCGCCCAAGCCGGGCACCGCGCCGGTGCCGCTGGCCCCCTCCGCCGCCAAGCGCACCCCGGAAGCCGCCCTCCAGGAAGGCAACGCCGCCCTCGCCCGCCGCGACTACGCCACCGCCGAGACCGATGCGCGCGAAGTGGTCGCCGTCCCCAAATCCCCCCGCGCCTATGATGCCCAGTTCCTCCTCGCCCAGGCCCTGAGCGGCAAGAAGGACTACCAGGGCGCCGCGGTGGCCTATGACGACACCTACAACCGCGCCCGCACCGGCAGCCGGGCGCAGGATTCGCTGATCGGCCTCGCCAACTCCCTCACCGCCATCGGCGAGAAGCGGGCGGCCTGCGCCACCATGGACAAGCTGAAGGCCGAATTCGCCACCCCGCGCGCCGATCTGAAGGACCAGATCGTCGGCGCCCGGCAGCGTGCCGGTTGCCACTGACCGAGGACGGCTTCGCGGCCCGGATGGCCCCCCTCGGGCCGTTCGAGCCGCATCCCACTTTGGCCGTCGCCGTCTCGGGCGGCGCCGACAGCATGGCCCTCGCCGTGCTCGCGCGGCGCTGGGCCGTGGCGCGCGGCGGCCGCGTGGTCGGGCTGATCGTCGATCACGCCCTGCGCCCCACCTCCGGCGCCGAGGCCGCCCTGACCCGTGATCGCCTCGCCGCGCTCGGCATTGCCGCCGAGATTTTGCCTCTCACCGACCTCATGCGCGGCACGGCGCTCGCCGCCCGTGCGCGTCAGGCACGATTTGCGACCCTGGAGGCCGCCTGCGTATCGCGCGGCATCCTGCATCTCCTCCTCGCCCACCATGCCGCCGACCAGGCCGAAACCACGGCCTTGCGCATGCTGGACCGCAGCGGCCCGGCCGGTCTCGCCGGGATGGCGGCGCTGGTCGAGCGGCCCGGGGTGCGACTGCTGCGCCCCGTGCTGACGGTGCCGCCCGTCGCCTTTCGGGCGGTGCTGCGGGAGGCCGGAGTGCCCTGGGTCGATGACCCCTCCAACCAGGACCCCCGCGCCCAGCGCAACCGCCTGCGGAATCTTCGTGGCGATGCCGACGGCAAGGGCCCGGTTATTCGTGCCGCCGTGCGCGCGGCCACCTGGCGCGGCCAGGCGCGAACCGCCACCGAAGCGGCAACCGCGGCCTGGCTGGGCGCCCACGCCACCATTCGCCCCGAGGGTTTCGCCGTGGTGCCCCGCGCCATACCGCCGGCCCCATTGGCGGCCCTGCTGCGCTGCCTTGCCGGGCTCGCCTATCCGCCCTCCGTCGACGCCTGGTGCGCCGATCCCCGCGCCGCGACGCTGGCCGGGGTCCGCATCCTGCCCGCCGGGCGCCTGGGCCCGGACGCCTGGCTGCTGGCGCGCGAGGCGGCGGCGATGGAAGCGGAGGTGCCCTGCGTGACGGGCGCGCTATGGGACCGGCGCTTCCGCGTGCTCGCCGCGCCGGCGCTGCCCGGGCTGTCGATCGGGGCGCTCGGCGCGGCGGCCGCTGGGCTGCGCAAACAATCGGATTTGCCCGCCGCCGTCCTTCAAACCTTGCCCGCCATCCGCCTGAACGGGCGCCTGTTCGCGGTGCCGCATCTGGGTTATGGTGATGGTTCGGGTTTGGGAGAGGTCCGCCTCGTCTTCGCACCCGCGCAACCGGCGTCCGGCGCAGGATTTCTTGCGGCGGATGCGGAAGTTGCGGACGAGGGTTTGCGGACGGACACTCCGCAACCTATGTGAGGTGGGTCCGGCGGCAACCGCGGCCGGGGCGACTGCTAAGGAATGAAATGAGCAATTTCGGCCGCAATCTGGCGCTCTGGGTCATCATCGCACTGCTGCTGGTGGTGCTGTTCAACCTCTTTCAGCCAAGCTCCGGCAAAAGCGGCGCCACGCAGGTGGCCTATTCCGACTTTATCGGGGATGTGAATGCCGGCCGGGTTCGCGATGTCGTGATCCAGGGCCACACCGTCACCTTCCAAAGCACGGACGGGCGCAGCTTCCAGACCTACACCCCGGAGGACCAGACCCTGGTGTCGCGGTTGACCGAAAAGGGCGTGCGCGTCGTCGCCAAGCCCGAGGATTCGGACGTCAACCCGCTGCTGCACATGGTGCTCAACTGGTTCCCGATGCTGCTGCTGATCGGCGTGTGGGTGTTCTTCATGCGCCAGATGCAGGGCGGCGGCGGCCGGGCCATGGGCTTCGGCAAGTCCCGCGCCCGCCTGCTCACCGAAAAGCAGGGCCGGGTGACGTTCGAGGATGTCGCCGGCATCGACGAAGCCAAGTCCGAACTCCAGGAAATCGTCGAGTTCCTCAAGGACCCGCAGAAATTCCAGCGTCTCGGCGGCAAGATCCCCAAGGGCGTGCTGCTCGTCGGCCCGCCGGGCACCGGCAAGACCCTGCTGGCCCGCGCCATCGCCGGCGAAGCCAACGTGCCGTTCTTCACCATCTCGGGCTCGGATTTCGTCGAGATGTTCGTCGGCGTCGGCGCGTCCCGCGTGCGGGACATGTTCGAGCAGGGCAAGAAGAACGCCCCCTGCATCATCTTCATAGACGAGATCGACGCCGTCGGCCGCCACCGCGGCGCCGGCCTGGGCGGCGGGCAC